>URQS01000007.1 GCA_900550035.1 uncultured Prevotella sp.
CATTGATAATTAACGCTTTTGCCCTTGCAGGGCGCATTGGTATTTGTGATACTTTCCCCCAGGGTGTTCTTGCTTAGGCAAGCGGCAGAGCTGAGCGGCCCTGGGCTATGGGCTTCTGCCCCTTCGGGGCGTACTGCTGTGACTTTTGCACACCCTCTTCCATATTCTAAATGCAGACGCAGCTCTGTACGCCGAGAGTGGCGAGGAGTGCGGTGATTACGCTCACGATAAACTGGAGCACGGTCTTGAGAGTTTCTTTGTTTAAGTTTTTCATGGTATTGTGATTATTTTTTTTAAAACCTCTCCCCCTTGCCCTCCCCCGTAGGGAGGGGGAGTGATGTGTTTTTGTGGGGGCTTTTGTCGTATGTATAGAGTATCAACAGTTAGATCTATGGGAGTTTGTTCGGGCCGTCGTCCCAGCCCAATTCTTTCACTTTCGCCATCTGATTGTAAACAGCGTTTTTCGATTCGCCCTGACCAAGGAAACGGATTCGACAACCAATGATATCGCTGAAAGCACTGAATTCTTTCTCAGACAATGCGCCCTTCGAACGGATTGACGGATAGAAGAATCCGAAGTTGTCGAGCTTCACCTTCTTGCCCTCAAGACACAGCTCCTTGATACACCCTACGATGTCGGTAAGTATAGCAAGTATCTGACCGCGCGAGAAGTTAGTGTTATGGTCAGCCATATGCTGCGCGAGCTTGGGGAGGTCGAACATTTCGCGATAGCAGGCTCGGGCGTAGTACTTGCCTTTGGTAACGCCCTTGCGGTTGCTTTGATATATTTTAACTGGTATTGCCATAGTTTAGTTTTTGTGTTAATATTCTTATTATGTTGTTTTAAACATTGCCGTGATCGGTTCCCGGCTCAGAGGGTTCGAACTGCGACAAGTCGAACTTCCACACACGCTTGAACTTCAGTTTGTGATTGTACACATCTTGACTAAGACACATACTGCCGGACGGGAGAAAAGCGATTCGGCTACAACGCACGTCGTCTTTAATGTTATACTCCTTAGCGGTGGGTGCGCCCTTCGACCGGATAGCGGGTTTGAAGATACCGAGGTCGGGCAGCTTGACAGCGTAGCCCGCAAGAGTCAATGCACGGAGACACATTACCATGTCGTCGAGAAGACCGAGGATTTGGCCCTTCGAGTATGAGCAGTGATGAGAGCACATGTGTTCGGCAAGACCTCTAAGATCTACGGTTTCGAGGTGTACGGCGCGAGCGTACCACTTGCCGTTAGTTTCGCCCTTGCGATTGCTCTGATTAAGTGAATAATTAATCATGTTGAAAAGGGATTTTAGTTAAACATTTTGATTATGATGCAAAGTTACGCTCTTTGCTCGGTATATGCAATAGTTGTCCCTTACGACGTGCAGAGTTGTCCCTTACGACGTACAGAGTTGTCCTTTACGACGTGAGGAGTTGTCCTTCTGTCTTTGCGGTGTGTGTCAGAGCCAGTGGCTTAGTCATTTAGTCATTTAGTCATTTAGTCATTTTCGAATGTTGAATGTCATTTTCCAGTCTATAATAAATATATATATATATATATATATATTATAGGGGCTGACTACAACTTTCTTTTTTTGATTTTGACTAAATGACTAAATGACTAAATGACTAACTGCAAGATTGCTTAAAGCCTCCAAAAGGTCATAATTGTAGCAGATATTGCAAAATAAATAGTACCTTTGCTTATACTTAAAAATTATCTATCGTATGCCATTAACTCCCGAACAATTAGCCAAGATAGCGCAGAAGGATGCCGCACAGCCTGCAGCCCTGAAGCGCAATGCCTCAATCAATTACTACGAGGGCTACTTCTTCATCACCCTCAACACCCGCAATTACGCTCCCATCCTCAGCTACATATCCGGACGGCCCGACTCTCCCGACAATGCTCCTGACGCCCCGCGCTGCGAGTACACCGAGCTGGGCCGTAAGGTGAAGGCAGTGTGGCAGACAGTCCCCCGATTCCATCCGCATGTGGAGATAATAGCCGCCGAGGCCATGCCCGACCACTTCCATGGACTGCTGCGATTGAAGCCCGGCAACAGGAAGCATCTGGGGCATCTCGTAGGCAGCTTTATGGGAGGCTGCACCCACGGATATTGGGACATCCTGGGCATAGACTGGCGAAAGGACCGTGCGGAGCGCCTTGCCAAAGGCGCGCACGCGCTTCCTCCTGACCGGGACCGTGACCACACGCGCTCCTTTCGTGGCCCTTCGCTCTTTGTCCGTGGCTACAACGACATGGAGGCCGTCACTCCTGAGCAGGTGCAGACCAAGCTGCGCTACATCCACGAGCAGGCTCGCCGCGCCCTCATCAAGGGCACGCTGCGCGACCGTTTCCACATCCACCGCTCGTGTACGGCGCGTGGCTGGACGCTGGATGCCATACGTCAGGGCCTTCGCGCCGACCGCTTCTATGCCCACGACCACAACCGCCTCGAACATATCCTCCTTTCTCTCCTGCCGCGTATCCCCATGCAGCCGGCTATTGTCTCAGCCTCTTCCTCAGTATCTTCCTCGGCCTCTTCTCCCAAGCCTCTGCTCTCATACATCGGCTGCAGCGCCCTGCTGTCTGCAGAGCGCAAGCTGCCCCTTGTGTGTCATCGTTCGGACGCCCCATTCTTCGAGCGTCAACGCGACGCCGTGCTGCGTGCCGCCCGTGAAGGCGCCGTCATAGTGTCGGCATTCATCAGCCCCAAGGAGCGTGAGATAGGGCGCCTGCTGCTTATGGAGCAGTTGCCCATCATCGAAGTGGTGGACAACGGCTTTGCCGACCGCTACAAACCCAGTGGCAAGAGCTTCTACGCCTGTGCCGAAAACCGACTCGTGCAGATTTCGCCATGGAACTATGAGTTCCGCCGCGACATGAGCATCAACCGCGAGGCGTGCCTCGTGATGAATGAGCTGGCGAGGGTGATTGCCGGAGTTGGGGAAGGGTGGTGGAAAGAATAAAAAAATGTCTTGTTCTGAAAAATTATTGTTATCTTTGCATAATCTAACAAAAAATAAAATGCTTAATATCATACAAACCATAAATAGAATCGGGGGGGGTAATTTTGAGAAATCAGAATTAACCAAGTCTCGTAATGTGCTGACTAAAGGGCGGTTGTCATTGTTCATAGGAGCGATGATGGCCGCCCTTTTCGTGTTTTTTGCCATTGACAGAAATGTTGATAAGAATTATTTTTTTAGTGCTTAAAACAGATTATAACTTCTAATTCCTACATAAGAGATAATCGTTTTGTCATCATGTTAATGTTTTTGTCAACACATATATGCGAGCAAAAGAATACATACACCTTCATCAGCAGGAATTTAAGCATATTGAGGTAGTAAGTCAGGTTGTCAACGATTTGCTTCCTCTTCGTATGGATAGAGCTGCCACAGGTGAATACCTGAACAGGCGCCTTTCTGCAGATATTCGTTATCAGCATTACACGCTACAGAAGAAACTCTTCGATAGGGGTAATGCCATGCAATTAGAAGAACCATCTTATGAAAAAATAGATGGCGAGATAAGTATGGACATAGCTCCCGCTGTACGTGAGGAATTATTCATGGCAGTAAGAGAGGATGAGTCTTTTGGATACCTCTTCTACTTTCTTGGAACCGAGCAAAATTCACGTCATAATACTGAACCTATCGATTGTATTCCTAACGATGAACGAATTGTTCAGTGTATATGTGAACATCGTGATGATTATCCTAAGGAACATCTTGATGATTTCATCAATGATGACCTTAATTATCAGCAATACAACATTTTGATGGATGGACAATACTGGGCTGATGATGATGCGCTTTATCTTGCTTTCTTTAATCGTGTCTATGCCATCTATGACGAGTTGCGATTGAGAAAACAAAGCGTCTCAGGGGTACGTGGCTTTTTGCGAGAACAAGTGTTTGACACTGAAGCGCAGAAGTATTGGACTTATGCATATATCATTACTCTCATTGATAAATATGGGAAAGATGAAAATAGTCTCTTTAAGTGCAAGCAGGAACTAATGAGAATGATTGAACCGATAAAGAATGAGTTCATACCAAATAGCAGTATTGAACAGCAAAGTGTTGTATATCTGACAGAACGTAAAGGCTCGAAAATAGACATTATACGGATTCTGAATGTTTTATATGAATTGGGAGCATTTACAGGAAAGAACGGAAAGCCAATTTCAAAAAAAGAGTATATGACAGCAATGGGCAAAGCTATTAATATTGATCTTTCGAATTATGATAAAGACCTTTCACGTGCATTGTCTGATAGTACTACTCTAGATAAACATCTAAAGGTATTTAAAGAAATGACCCAGAAGATGACTGATATTTTTAATCTGCATTAAACGCAATTTTAATGGAACTGAAATTTATAGATTTATTTGCTGGTCTTGGAGGCTTTCACTTGGCTTTAAGCAAATTAGGATGCAAATGCGTATTTGCATCTGAATTGCGAGAGGACTTAAGGAAACTTTATGCCATCAATTTCCCTGAAATGTGTGGTAAAGCAGAGTCTGGTATCAGCAAAATAGAGGGTGATATTACAGTTGTTAATCCTCAAGACATTCCAGCTCACGACATTCTTTGTGCAGGTTTCCCCTGTCAGCCTTTCAGTCAAGCTGGTAAGCGTCAAGGATTCAATGATGAAAAAGATAGAGGCAATTTGTTTTATACAATTTGTGCAATCATAGACCAACATCGTCCGAGGTATGTTTTTTTGGAGAATGTAGCCAATCTTAAGGGACATGATGATGGCAATACTTGGAATACTATCAAGACTGCACTTGAAGAGCGGAGATATAAAGTTGAGGAAACTCTGCTTTCACCGCACCAGTTTGGTATTCCTCAGCATCGTCGTCGTATTTACATCGTTTGTGAGAACATGGATTACGGACAATTGGATGGTTTCGCTTTTCCTCAAGAGCAGGATGTTGAATGCAATATCAAAGACATTATTGATGTAGATGAAATAAAATATCAGCACCTTAAAGCCGACACCCGCCATCAGTTGGATGTATGGAGAGAGTTCCTAAATCTGTGTACAGCAAATAATGTTCGTATTCCGACCTTTCCAATATGGGCAATGGAATTTGGTGCTACATACGATTATGAGGATGGTAAAACACCTAATTGTTGTTCTTTGGCAGAACTTCAAGAAGCTAAAGGAACCCTGGGTAATCCAATTGTAGGTAATACACGAAAGGCTTGCCTTGCTTGTTTGCCACCATATTCGCGTTCAGATGTTGACAGTTTCCCCGTTTGGAAGAAGAAGTATATAAAACAAAACAGGGATTTCTACAATGCTAATCATGAGTGGTTGGACCCTTGGAAAGAGAAAATACGTGAATTTGCTCCAAGTCATCAGAAACTGGAATGGAATTGTGGTGAAGTACCTGCTGAACTTGATGATAAAATAATCCAGTTCAGAGCATCAGGAATTAGAGTTAAGTTACCAACTTTTTCACCGGCTTTGAATCTTGTAGGCACGCAAGTTCCAATATTTCCATGGGTGCTTCTACCTGAAGAATCAAGACTTGGAAATGAGACAAAGGGCAGGTACATGACAGTTCATGAAGCTTCTAAATTGCAAGGTATGCAGGAATTACGTTTTTCAGACGAGAAATTCAGATTGCCAGTATCTCGTTGTTATGAAGCTTTAGGCAATGCTGTCAACGTAACTATTGTAAAACTAATAGCAGAAAGGATGATAAAAAGATGAACAATATAGAATCGGTAAATATAACAATCGGCTCAAATATGTATAGCCGATTTGAAAATTTTGCCAACACATCATCCAATGTGCTGGCAGAGTTTGTTGATAACGCTTTGCAGTCGTATCGTGATAATAAGGATGTCCTGAACTCACTTAATTCTGACTATCATTTTTCTGTTCATATAGATTTTATACGTGACGTAACAGGAAAAGAAATTCAGGAAATAAGAGTTACAGACAATGCTGCGGGTATTGCATACGATAAATATCAGAGTGCATTTGAACCTGCAAAAAAGCCAGATAACGACGGAGGTTTGAACGAATTCGGTATGGGTTTGAAAACCGCAGCTTGTTGGCTTGGAGAGCATTGGGTAGTTACGTCAAAAGCCTTATATGAGGATAAGCAACGTGTTTTTAGTTTCGATCTTAATCAAGTGACAGCTAATGACCTGAGGACATTACCAGTAAAAAATACTGTTTGTAATGCAATTGAACATTATACAATAATACGTATAACACAATTGTCAAAAAATGCGCCTCAGAACAAAAGTATAGAAAAAATAAAATCGGACCTTTCCAGCATTTACCGGCTCTCACTACGTAGAGATGAAATGCGTCTTGTCGTTGATGGAGAACTGCTGGAGTTCAAAAGCCCTGAGATTCTTAAAGCTCCTTATTTCAAGAACCAGGATGGCCCTGTTATAGAATGGAAGAAGGAAATTAATTTTGAGTTTGACCAATATAAAGCTCATGGCTATATTGGAGTCTTAAAAGAGATGAGTTCAGCACACAATGGTTTTGTCCTATTGCGTAGAGGACGTGTGGTTGTTGGTGCTGAGAATGGGCAACGTTACTTTCCGAAATGCCTGTGTGGAAATGTTGGATCACCTCGTTATAAGCGCATATTTGGAGAATTAGAACTCGAAGGTTTTAAGGTGTCATTTAATAAAAATGATATTTTGGACAAAGAGAATCTCGATGCCATGATGATTGGATTGAAAGATCTTATTCATACTAAGGATTTTGACCTGTATGCGCAAGCAGAAGGCTATCGTCTGGATGAACGCAAGAAACAAGCAAAAAAACTTGTCAAGAAGCACGATAACTCAAAGAAAGAGAATCGTCAGCCAATAGAACTCAATACAGATAAATCAGATAACCCTATAGCGGACGTAAATCCAAAGTCCTTATTCCCTGAGTATGATTCACAACCTGAGCAAACCAATGTTGTTGGCATTCCAGTAGTGTTTGAGGAGTATGAGGACAAATACAAAATTGATGGAATATACTATACGTTGAAAGTACAATTTGTAGATAGGGGTACAGACCTATTTTGGGTAGATGTTTCTCGAAAGGCTGACAATATCATAATATGTCAAATAAATACGGGACATGTATTCTTCGAACATTTTGGGAAACCTGATGAAGCCACCATTGCTATTCTTAAAACTATGGCAATAGCAAAGTATACAGCCAAAATTAGTGCAAATAATGACGCTGTACAAATGCTGGAGTTTTTCAATGAATATATTAAACGAACAAAAGTATAGAATTGTAAAATATGGATGAAAGCATAACAATTTTAAATGGAAAGGAACCAATAAATAGTGGTATTCGTCATGGGATGGTTCTTAATCCTAATGTTGAGTCTGGTGACTTTTTTAATGCTTTTGTTGATAAGCAGAAGACCAAGGGTGTAACTGCTAATGGAGCCGTAAACCTTCGAGAGGAAACCATTGACATACTCATGCATTGCAATCCCCATAATGCAGTGAACTTGGATGAAACTACACATCTTGTTGTTGGTTATGTCCAAAGTGGAAAGACAATGTCCTTTCTTGGGCTGACAGCTTTGGCTCATGACAATGGGTACCGTGTGGTTGTTTATCTGACAGGTACAAAACTGAACTTGTGTAAGCAAACAACAGGACGTCTTGAAAAGGATTTAATAAAAATTGCCACAAGGAACAATAATGCTTACAAAGTTCATAAAGACCCAACTAAAGATGAGATTGAGGATATTGTAGGTCATATTAATTTATCGAATAAGCCAACCGTATTGATTCCTATTTTGAAACATTATGAGCATATCCAAAGATTGACAGATGTTTTCAATAGCAATGAATTCAAGAATGCGATGGCTAATGAGACTGTGCTGATTATAGATGATGAGGCTGATCAAGCTTCACTTAACAGTTATGCTCATTCGAATAGTAAAAAGGACGAAGATAACACTTCTGCTACCTATGACGCTATATTAAAGATGCGTGCAGTATTGCCCGGTAACACTTATATTCAATATACGGCTACACCACAGGCTAATATACTTATCAGTATGCAAGACTTACTTTCTCCCAAGAGCCATACGCTATTGACTCCAGGTGAAGGATATATTGGCGGTAAACTTTACTTTGGAATGGGTGCAAATGGTGACTTGTTTCGTGGGGGACTTATAAAGACAATACCAGAAGACCAAGTTTTTCATAACAAACGCAATAAACTTAAATCTGCTCCAGCTTCGCTGAAGGATGCCTTAATGCTACATATTTTGGCTGTAGCTATTGTGGTAAAATGGATGGCGGTTGACGATATAAGCTATCTGTCAATGATGGTACACCCTGATGTCAGTAAGGCCAACAATAAGAAATTCAAAAAATGGATAGAATCCGACTTGAAACAATGGCGCAAACTTATGTCTAAGCCTGATGGTCAAGAAGATAAAGTCGATTTGCTTGAAAAATTCAAGAATCTTCTTCCTATGGCTTTAGAATTCTATGATGTAGATGAACGCCCTGACTTTGATGACTTGAAAGGATTTCTGCCTGACATTCTTAACGACAAGAAAGTCTATCTCATCAATTCTGACGACGATGCTGACAAGGAAATTGAATGGGATAAGTATTGTATGCATATTCTTGTTGGTGCCGAAATGTTGAACCGTGGATTTACAGTTGAAAAACTTGCCACAACCTACATGCCACGATATACTGTTGGTCCAACTAATGCAGACACCATACAGCAGAGATGCCGTTTCTTTGGATACAAGACCAATTATATAAAGAGTTGCCGTGTATTCCTTCCACAAGCATCAATACAAAATTATGTTGATTATGTTGAGCATGAAGAGGAATTACGTAAAAAACTATCAGAGTGTGACTCGCTTGAAGCAGCAGAACATCAGATTCTCTTGTCTCCACGTCTTCGACCTACCAGAGCCAACGTGCTCCCAGTCTCTGTTGTGAAGACTAAGTTGAGGGGTAATTGTGCTATGCAGGCTTTTGAGAGCAAGGAGACAATTCTACATAATGACAAGGTGGTTTCTGATTTCTTGGAAAATCATACATTCAGAATTCCTTATGAGTACAATACAAGCGATCGTACGCATAGAGGATTGGAACTAGATATTGAAGAAGCGATAAAGTTCTTGAATGACTTCCAATTCAAGAACTATCCCGATGCTTCTCGTAAGAGTGCTACTATAAGATATCTCCGTTATCTTGCAGGTCTGTCAGAGAATCCCTTGACACATGTATACTTTATACAAATGGCTTGGAATTCAGAGCCTCGTGAACGTAGTTTTGATTTTGAGAAAAAACGTTTTTCTGCAAATACACGTTTGTTTGCAGGTCCGTCTTCGGCTTCTGACTCAACAAATTATCCTGGTGATGATAAGATAGTTGAAGGTGACTCTATCACTATACAGCTCCATCATATCAAATTCAAGGGAATTGAGGCAGGTTTCCCTAAGACGGCTTATACTTTGGCTATTAATTATCCTGAAGATATTGCGACAAACTACTGTTCTAATGAACAGAAAAATCAGGAAGACGATGGAATAACAGATGCATCAAACGAACTTTATGATGAATGAAAATATAATTAAAGAGCAGTTCCAAAAAATGGAATTGCATGCAATGGGTGAAGAGTCATATAAGGTAATTTCAATACCAGGCTTTCAGCATAAACTAGGAAAATCAGACGAAGGCTTTCCTAAATTTTTTATTTGTGTAAATGAATCTACATCACAAGTAAAAAATATTATCCGTGAACTACTTACTGTTGAATATAATCAGAAGTGCCGTGTTGAATCGGATGATGGTCTAATAGAAAATACTTATGCCATCATTACGCTGCGCTCACCAGAGTGGATATTGCAATCTTCATTTATTGACATAGTTCTACTAATGTTAAATAAAATGCAGACTCTTCCATCAAGAAAAGAATTGGCAGTTGAAGTTGAGAACTTGATAACAATTTTTTCTGCTATGCAAAATCCTCCACTTAAGAAGATGCAAGGGCTTTGGGGGGAGTTGTTAGTGATTGAGCGCAGCAAATATCCAGAACAATTAGTAAATGCATGGCACAACTCGCCAAATGCAAAGTTTGACTTTACTCTTGGAAGAGATAAGATTGAGGTTAAGACAACCTCAAGCGAGAATCGTATTCATAAGTTCTCGCTCGACCAGTTGAATCCGTCACCTAATTCCAGACTATTGGTAGCATCTATTACAGTTAGAGAGTCGGGACAAGGCAATGGAGGAAAATCTGTCCGTGAGCTTTTTGATAGCATTTATTCTAAGGTAACAGGCTGCAATGAGCGTTTGCATCTTTATGAAGTTATGGCAGAAACAATAGGTCGCGACATTTCAAAACTTGACACTGTGTTTTTTGATTACATAGATGCAGTTGATTCGCTTCATTATTTCAGAGCTCAAGATATTCATCATATTGATAAGAAGCATGTCCCCCTTGGCGTAACAGAAGTTAAGTTTTCAAGCGACTTAACAGATGTACCCGTAGCATTCTCTCTTGAATGCGCTAAAGATTATAAGAACAGTCCACTTTTTAAAAGCATAATGTAAATGGCTCTATCTAAGAAACGACATAAAGAACTGCTTGAACAGACTCTTCAAGCAAATGTAACCTTCAAATCTACAGGTGGTATTATGCCCTTTCGCATTGTCATTGATGGATTCTTCTATAATGTATACATTAAAAATCTTTCATCTGCACATTTTGAGACAAAAAACAAGGTGTCTGACGTTTGGCGTGCCCAACTTCCTTCAGATGACCAATTTGTTGAAATGAAAGACTCGCCAATCCCATTTATATTCCTTGGGTATGATGAAGAGAATGATGTATACGCTACATGGAATCCGCATAAGGTTAAACAACGTTTGAATGAAGCAAAGTATGTTTCATTCTATTCACGTTGGTCTGGACAGAAAGAGGCTCATGATGAAGACAAATTTGTGCGTCTTAAATTGAATAATTATCAAGAGGTGCTTATATTTCCTCGTACAAAATTGAGTACATATCTGGTTAATATGGGAACTTATTTTTCAGATATGAGTGATTATGTTGCAATTGGATCAAAGCGTAGAACTGAAGCAAACGAGGCTTACAGGGAACTTAACAACCAAAAGAATATTGACCTTTACGCTAAATTCTTAAAGGAAAATGATTATAATGATATTACTTTTTATTGTAGATGCTTGAAAAGTCTTATCAATATGGGTAAGTTCTCTCAACATCGTAAAGATTTTCTTGCATGTGATACTATATATCAGTATGATTCTGCTATTGAGCGTTTCATGCAGAACGACGATATTAAAGAACTTGATATTATTTTCGGAAGATGTATTAAAAAGATAATGTTTACGTATGTTGACTTCTTGAAGTCGAAGTTTCAAAAAGTAGATGATGTTAATGACATTAATTGTGAAACTACAAATAATAACATTGATAAAGATACGCTTTATTATAAAAATGGAAAGATAACAAAGGTGACAAATCAGGAACTCTTACATAAGATAGAGCCTTATTTGAATACAGAATATAAAGCGATAATGGTCGCAGTGAGTTTCCTTAAAGAGTACTATTCTCAGAAGTTTGAACTAAAGATGGAATTTAAAGACTGGATGAAATTAGCTACCCAAATAGATTGGGCTACTTGCTATGATGAGCCAGTTGTTACTCAGAAGGATGTTACTTAGTTATCTAAGTAAACAGTTGCATTGTATTTCTATTAAACAGCATTCCTTATATTTGGGATGCTGTTTTTGTTTCATTGGGTTTACATAGGGGACACGAACGCCCCTATGAAATGTCGCTATCTTTGCACCGTCAACCAGACAATACGAAGTCTGATTGGCGGTGCTTTTTTTATGTTTCATATCTAAAAAAATCTATGTAAGATGAAGAATGAGATTCAAAAATTCGAGAGTGGTATGTTTGGCCAACTTCGTGGAATAAATATAGGTGGCGAGGCTTGGTTGATGGCTACAGATGTTGCTCGGCGGTTAGGTTACACCAATCCTCAGAAGGCGATACGCGACCATGTGGATGATGAAGACAAAACGCTGAACGAATCGTTCACCATTAACGGAACAATTCCAGTTCTCATCAACGAGTCGGGTCTCTACTCGCTCATCCTCTCTTCTAAGTTGCCGAGGGCGCGAGAGTTTAAGCGTTGGGTTACTTCCGAGGTGCTGCCTCAAATCCGACGGACGGGTGGCTACATCCCTCTTGCTGCCGAGGACGACGAGAAGACAATTCTGGCTAAGGCGTTGAGGATTGCGAACCGCACACTGGAGCAGAAGGATGAGCTGCTGGAGGCGCAACGACCTAAGGTGGAGTTTGCCGATGCGGTGACCACGGGCGACGGCTGCATACTGATGAGCGAGCTGGCTAAGTTGCTTACAAGGAATGGCTATCCTACTGGACGCACACGACTCTTCCGATGGATGCGCGAGAACGGCTACATCTTCAAACGGTCGACGGAACCTATACAGAAGTGGGTGGAGGAGGGAATCTTCGCAACTTCTGTCACGATGATTAAAACGCATCATGGATCGGAAGAGAGAGTGACTACGAAGGTGACGGGCAAAGGTCAAGAGTACTTTCTTAGAATGTTGAGTGTTGAATGTGGAATGTTGAATGGTCGGCAAAGCCGATGAAGAATTATTCAATTAAGAATGAAGAATGAATTTAACACTCAACATTCAACATTGCGGCTCTGCCGCAACCATTCAAAACTCAACATTCAAAACTCAAAATTTAAAATTATGGAAACAAAAATCATGCGAGTAGTACAGCAGGGCGAGGCTTTTGCTGTACAGAGTCAGAAAACGGAGAGTGGCCAGACTATGAAGTGCAACATCATGCTTCAGGAGCTTGGCGGCAAGTACGAGAACCAGTATGTGGCAGCTATGCTCGGCAATACGGCAGGATGCCAGTTCTGTCCGGGCGACCTTGTGGCTGTGACGATGAGATTCTCTACGAGGGAGTATAATGGTGCTCACTACCAAGATATCCTTGTTACGGATATTGCGAAGATTAAGTAGGAAGCCCCACCCCCTTGCCCCTCCCCCGTAGGGAGGGGAGCGGTATGAACAGACTACTTACAATTTTTAAACAATAACCAAAATAAACAATAACATTATGACCAACAACCAATTAAACTCTTGCCAGCACGTGCAGCTTGGTGGTATCGCTTTCTACGACGAGAGCAAGTATTTCCTGTTTTCACCCGATGATTCGGTGCCCGATAAGGTGCAGCGTATGCGGAGGATGCACGGCGTGGCGCAACAGATGACCGACGGTACGTTCGACTTTGTGGCTCAGCCCAGAGTCAGGTCACAGTCGCAGCTTATCAGAAAGCTGGCGCATGGGCGGGTAAGCCTCACTAAGGACAAGGCTATCCAGCTGACGCTGAAGGTGATGAGGGACGAGAATGTGAATGTTGCGGAGGTGATAATGAAGGAGAGTGAGGAGGCTGCAAGAGCGGTTATGAATTTTGAATGTTGAGTTTTGAGTTTTGAATTGTGCGCTACGCGCATTAGGAATTGTTCAATTTTGAATTGAGAATTCCTAATTTAAAACTCAATAATTCAAAATCGGCTTTGCCGATAATTCAAAACTCAAAATTCAAAACTCAAAATTCAAAAAAATGAGCGTACACATTATATTTTATCAGGACGGGGCAAAGCTAATGCGCCCCGTCAACGACGAGACCGAATACCGGCTCGTGCGCGACACGGAGCACAACCGACGTGCCGACAAACACCACATGGTGCAGATGAACTACTCCTGCCTGCCTAATGCAGACGGCACGCTGAAAGGCGCAACCCGAATAAGCAATTCTGTGGGCATGGACATCGACTTCGACCCTAAGGCTGCCGACTATGAGCAGAGGATGGCGAGCGTGCCCGAAATGGTGATGGGCAAGAAGGACGAACTGGGACTGCTGATGCTCGAACGCTCAGCCAACAAGGGCTATCATATCGCCTTTCGACGCAAGCCGGAACTCTCGCAGGAAGAGAACCTGAAATGGGCGTCGCAGCTGCTCGGCGTGCAGTACGACAAGGGAGCAAAAGACATAACTCGTGTGTTCTTTACACCTCCATGCGAAAAGTTGCTATTCGTAGATAAGGAGCTGTTTGACAACAGCGAAATGGTGAATACAGAGGTAGTGCCTGTGAAGGAAAAGAATACAGAAGCTGAAAAAGTAAAGAATACAGATTCTGCAGAACAATCGGATTCTTCACTCTTCACTCTTCGTTCTTCACTTTCTTATCTCGGCATCCCCTACGCTGACATTATCCGCAAGTGGTGGCAGATGTACAACGACTCGCAGGAGCCTGTGCGCAGCAACCGCAACACGCTCACCTTTGAGCTTGCCGTCAACCTACGCCACATCTGCGGTTTCGACCGCCAGCTGCTGGACAGCATCATTCCGTGTTACGACGGATTTCCCGAGGCGGAGAAGCTTGCCTGTATCGACTCGGCGCTGAGCGAGAAACGCACGCAGATGCCAAAGCGGCTGAAGGACGTGCTGCTTGCCTTGCGACAGGAGCGCATAACAGGCGCAGACGGAGAGCTGGCTGAAACCGACGGTATAGACGAAGCGCTGGCGCAAGACGATCTGTTCTACTACAATGCGTTGCCACGAATGCCGCAGGGTGTGAAGGATTCTATCGACGCTGTCGGGCCTGCCTTGGCGTTGCCCGTACTGACTGCCATCTGTCCGGTCATCGGCATGCTGGCTACTGGCGTGAAGGTGGACGTACACGGCAAGATGAACTCCTTGAACCTCATTGCGTACATAGCCGGCGACTTCGCATCGGGCAAGGGCAGCATCGACCCCGTTGTGGAGGAGTGGACGCAGGAAGTGAGGGCTATGGACAAGATGTATCAGCAGCAGGAGGACGAATGGCGAGCCAGGAAGCGAGCAGCTAAGAACAAGAAGGAACAGCCCGAGGAGCCTAAGTTGCCCGTGCGCTGTCTGACGCTCAACAATACAGTTGCCAACCTTGCCGAGCGACTTGCCAACACAGGCGGACTGCACGCCTTCTCGTTCACGCCCGAGGCTGACACGGTGGCGCAGAAATGGCGGTCGGCTATGAGCGACTTCTCCGTGATGCTGCGACAGGCTTACGACGGCACAAGCTACGAGCGTGAGGCGCGAAGTGCCGACGCTGTGAACGTGCATATCGATAGGCTGCTGTGGAACGTGGTGATGTGCGGAACGCCCGATGCGCTGTATCGTGTGGTGACCAACTACACCGACGGTTTTCAGAGCCGTATTGCCATAGCACGCACACCCGACAACACCTTTCAGCCGCTCACCGAAAATCTGCATGTGCTGACCGATCGTCAGCGTGAGCGCATCCGTCAGATTGCCCATTTGCTGCCATTGATGCAGGGCGAGGTGGTGCTACCCAAATTGGAGGCAAAGGGCAGGCAATGGCTGGAGCAGGTGCGACTGGAGACGATGAAGAACGACGACAAGGTGAAGGCTCGCCAACGCTTCCGTATCTGTCCGACGACGATGCGCATGATGACCTGTCTGATGCTCTGCCGAGTGGCTGCACAGCTGATAGACCGCCACGGAATGGCTGGCGCTGAGACACGGCTGAAGCAGCAACCTGGGTTGTGGAAGGAGATGATTGTGAAGCAGCAGCAACCCTCGTTTCTCGCAGCCTTCGACGTGCTTGCCGACTATCAGATAGACAACGCCCTGCACTTCTTCCGCGACCGCATAGAGGCGGCATTCTCGTCGAAAGACTATTGCGGACGTGCCACAGCGGAGCGCACCAAGCGAGGCAAGAACGACTCAATCTTCGAGCGTCTGGACACTACCTTCAGCTTTGAGCAAGCCTTGCAGCACAGCATAGCCGTGAAGGGTTCGAATACGTCGCGCAACGCTGTTCAGCAAATGCTCAAGAACTGGCGCAAGCAAGGACTTGTCAGCTTTGAGCCTAACAACAGTTTCCGGAAGACGTATAGAATTTTGAATTTTGAGTTTTGAGTTTTGAGTTTTGAGTTATTCTCGGCTACGCCTGCGATTGGGAATTTTTCAGTTGTGAATTGATAATTCAAAAACTCAAAACTCAAAATGCGCGTAGCGCACAATTCAAAACTCAAAACTCAAAATTCAAAACTCTTTTAGTCATTTAGTCATTTAGTCATTTAGTCATTTAGTCAAAATTCAAAATTCTATAATTCAAAATCGCCGCAGGCGACCAACTCAAAACTCAAAATTCAAAACTCCTAATTCAAAAACATGCTGATAGAAATCAAACGCTACCGCTACTCGCCCTATGGTGTAGACGGCATGCTCATTATAAACGGTCGTACTATTTGCGCCACATTGGAACATCCCCGTAACTATCTCCCAGCCGGCTCCTATCCATTGGATCTGGCGATGGACAAGAAACTCAGCCGCAAGTTGCCCACCACGCCATGTGGTGCCACGCTACGACCAGGCAATGGTGCCTTCACGCTGAAGAACGGCAGCATTATCATAGGCAAGGAGTACATACCGGGACTGGTGTTGAAGTCGGCACATACGTTTGAGCGACTTTACGAACGTATCGAGAAGAGCATAAAGCGCCGCAAGGGTGTGGCGCTAACGATAGTGTAGCGCTTCAATGCTGCCACCAAGAACACCGATAGTAAATACCGGGAATTGCTGCCGGACAAATGGAAACAAAAAAATATCGCTCAAGAATAAAAACTTGAGTGATATTTTTTTGATGTATATATACTAGCATCGCGGATACGCTTACTAATTTAACGTATTTAACTTTCGATTACATTAAAAACTACCAAATAGTGTTTGAATAGGAATGTTTCAACCGAACCCAAAATGTGACAAACAAAAGTTATCAAATGATATTTTAGAGAGGTAGGGGTGAAACGACTTCCCTTAAAGGATGTGATTGCCAATCATCCCCTTTTATTCTATAAGAACCAATAGAAAAGTAGCATATCATACTGTTTTCCTACATTTTATACAAGCAGAAAAGCAGATTCCAATACTGTATTAAGTTCTTTTTCTTGAAATTTTCGTAAGTATTATCCTCTATTGATTCGTTCTACCAATTCGTCTGGTGTAAGTATCTCCATCTTAGAGAAACCAAACCACTTTTTGCCTAAGTCCTTAATGGATGCACCTATGTGATATACATCATCGTCTATACAAAGGAAGCGGTCATGTGATAAACGGAATGTTTCAACATCAATCGGTGCATATTGAGCATTATGACGGTCTATGTCGAGTTGGAACTGACGGCTTATCTGCTGAGTGTAGATGATTGCAGACACGTTATTATCTCTTTTATCGAGCAATGTCAGTACAGTCTCGTCAACATAGTTATCGATAAGGACAATACGTTTCTTCACACTCTTAATCAAGTCGGACACGAAAGTATAGGCATCATAAATTTGACCATTGTAGAACACACCTTGTTTCGGCTTTGCATTACCCTCGTCCAATCTGCGAAACACTTCTTCTATACGCTTGTCGGATTCTTGCAAGTGTTGTTGCATTTCCAATTGATGGTATTCCATAGTCGAGAGACGCTGAAACACTTCGGCATTGTTCTGTAGAAAGTGACGCATTGAAGTGAAAGCTCGCATTATTCGAATATTCACCTCAATCGCAGTGTCAGAACGTAAAACACTACTAAGCATAGCGACTCCGTTTTCAGTAAATACGTAAGGCATGTATTTCAAATGTTGTCCGCGTCCTTCGTTTAAGGTCGCAATTTGCGACCTTAAACATTCGTCCTTGGTCAATTGAAACATGAAATCTTCTGGAAATCGTTTAATATTACGTTTTACTTGCTCATTAAGACGCTTTGTTTCAACGCCATAAAGTGTGGCAAGGTCACGGTCAAGCATAACTTGTTGTCCTCTAATGATTTTTATTAGAGGCTCTATATTGTCAACACCAACCAACTGGTCACTTTTTGTGGTCAGTTCGCTGCTCTCCTTTTTTTCTATTTTATCTGTCATATTTATATTCATTTTTCCAAAATCACAAATTGTGACTTTGAACATTACCATATTTAACAGCATTCAAAGGTAGTGCTTTTAGCCTTTAAGCCACTATTGCACAACCCCTTTCTTTGAAAAGAACGTAAAATCAATAGTATTATTGCGATGATTGTACTTTTAGTAATCGCTTCACTCGTTGTACGGTACTTACCCATTTACTACTCAACTTCGCCACATCCCGAATTGAATATCCCTTGCGAAGCAGACTTATTACTTCCCTATATTCGGCTTTCATCTGTTCTTTCGTTTTTACAGAACCTACCTTGAGTCCGAGCTTCCCACCTTTCTCTATTTACCGCTTCCTTCCTGACTGCAATCGAAAGGAGATATTGTCACGTTCCAACTGCGCACAGGTCGAAAGCGTGGCTATCATTATCGGGGCAAAGAGGGACGAATGTCCTTCATCGTCCAATAATGTAAGTTGTTCCTTTTGTATGTAGAGGTTAATGCCACAGTCAATGAGTTGCAGACAATGGGCAATGTGAACATGGTTTACATAATCTGAAAGCAGACAAGATACGCAAGCGCATATCGCATTACTTTGGCTTGCAACCAATTGTCTTAGAATCTTGGATAACGTCTTTGACACTTTTACGAAATGCCTACTGCCACCATTCAAGAGTGTAGAACAAAGTAAGCTCCGTCATGCCTGTCTATCCAAGAATAATTGCTCATTCTACTAATCGCCCAACATCATACACTTTGGGGTAATATCGGTGTAATCGAAAGTTAAATACGTTAAATTATTATCCTTTCGTATCTAAACAGAATCCACACAGTCACTTTTCTACCATTTAGAGCGTATAATACTGATAATCAACAAATAAGAGAGAAAGAATAAAAAATCAGAGCCGTGACACAGTTCAGTTTACACTACCTGACGGCTCATAATGCGTCATCTTATTGATTCGACATATTCTTTATATTGTGTTCGTAGGTTGGCTAATTCCTGTTTAAGTTTTTCTATTTCTCGCATTGTTTTATTGTATTTGGAGAAATTATATGTCTTGGTGATACTCTCGTGCATTGCCTTTATCTGTACAAGAAACTTTTGCTCTTTCTCTTCGTAATATGATTCTGGGTTTTGTTGGCCTTTAAAGTCATATACTATTATATTTTCATCAACTTTTGTTGGCTTAGTACTTATGCTGTATTTGGACCGCTTATTGCCAGCATTTCGGGCAAAAGCTACAAAAGCGACTACAAATATCCATGCGAAAAAAAAGAAAAACTCCATAATGGCCGACGATTTAATTATTACACCACAAATATACAAAAAGTATTTATAGTGGCAAAGATTATTGATATTTGTCCTTCGGCTCCATAGTGATATCTCCTCCAAAGGTTTGTCTTGCATCATCAGAGATTGCTGGTTGTCAATAACATCTACGCATTTGTATAATCCGTCATGACAGAGCAATAAACGATCGCCCGACAGTAGTTTTATTTGCTGTATATCTGGTACGGCTACGTCAGAGCGGTAAGTGAAGAAACACTTGGCAATTACTTCCCATCCAAAGTCCAGCCTGACGTGGTCTTGCGTCTGATAGAGCAGTCATTCACCCGGTCTTTGCACATTTCATTTTCTTACAATTTTAGTCAGACTTTTGGGCATTAATAAGAATGTCCATGGCAAAAGTATAAATAATTATCGAAAAATTATAGATTGTTTGTTTGAAAATAATACTTCTTTTTGTAGATATTCTCACATGAAGTTTCATGCAAATATCGTACAGGTAGTAAGAAAGTGTTACAAAATAAAAATTGATTATAGAGTTTTATCCCAAATCGGTCATTAGAAAATGTCAAGAAGCATTTTCCTAATGACCGATTTGAGTTTGTGAATATTGATTACCTACTTATCTGATGATTATCTTCATCGTCTTGTTACCACGCTTCACGATGTTGACACCCTTCTTGAGGTCTCTGAGTCTATGACCTTCCAAATCGTAATACTCAGGTTTCTCCTCTACTGTGCTTTCCAACAGTTTGATGGCGGTAGATCCTTTAATATCGATATTGTATTCATCTGCTGGGATGCCAGTATTTGTACATACCTTCATATAAGCACGGAAACCATTCGAACTATAATCCATGCTTCTGGTATATGCCGACATCTTTGTAGCTTTCACCAGTTTGTTGCCTTTTATCACGAAGCAATGGTCGTCATCATTGCCGAACGTCTTATGAGTATAGTGTCCCACTAACTTACAATTATCCACAGGCATGCTGTCCTGCTGTTCCCTGACAATCATCTTGTTGTTTTCTGTAATGTTGATGCTTGTGGCTCCTTCATTCATCTTGATAATGACTGGTGTTCCAGCGGTGATGCAATCCTTTATCTCCTGCAATTCCACTACATCACTTTTTACAGAGAGAAGAGTGAAAGCGCGGAAGTTCTTGTTGGCAAGCGATACATCAAATGGAAGGCAGAGGGTTTCCCATGTAGTACCTTCATTCAGCTCGCTGCTGTAGGATACTGCATTAGTCTCAAATGGAGTGTATAGTACAAAGTCCTTGCTGTCAGTGAGGGCGAGATTATCTACGCTCAGAGTTTCTCCACACAGGGGGAATATTTCGTTTCCTATCTTGTAATAGGTCTTGAAATATCCATTGTTGTAGTTTGCCATCGCCATGTCGTTTTGTTGTCCGTTGTAAGATACAGCGCCTTCCAATGCTTTACACATATTAAACATACTTTTACCATCCGTCACATTTGTCGTAACGAATTTGTCACTGACATAGATTGTGGCGAGCTTATTGCAATAGGAGAACATCTCCCTCATGTTCGTCACGTTCTTTGTGTCGAAGCCAGATACATCGAGCGTGGTAAGAGCGGAACATTTATTGAACATACAATACATATCCGTCACGTTCTTTGTGTCAAAGCCGGACACGTCAAGCGTGGAGAGTTTGGAGCAACCAGAGAACATAGTCCCCATAGTTGTTACTTTCCGGGTATCAAAACCGGAGACATCAAGATTGGCGAGTGCCGAACAGTTGCGGAACATTGCGCCAAAATCCTTAACTTCTGTAGTATTCAAGTTCTTGATACCTTCAATGTTTTTTAGATTTGTGCATCCTAAGAACCAGCACAAGCAGGTTGTAGGTCGTGCTTTCGCAAATGAATCGTCAAATATCACTTTCTGGATTGCAACATCGTGTTTCGTTACCCACATAGGAATAGCCCTGCCCTCATTCAGTGAGTAAGCTCCATCAGGCTTGCTTGCCTCGTACTTGAATGTAAGTACGCCATTGCTTGGGTCAAACACAGCGAAGGCTATCTTAGGAGTATCGTCACCGCCTCCGCCTTCACCTTCACCCATTTCCACTATAGTGCCGAAGTCGCGCCAGTAGTAGGCTTCAGCGTAAGCCTCACGCGACCCCTTGGGTACATGTAGCGTACAAGTGGAGTAGTTGATTCCATCAAAGGTTGTATTGTTTATCTTATGAGGTTTTTCCTCATATGCATAGAGATGTTGTACCTGGCATTTAGCAAAGGCATAATTGTTCATTATAAGAGGCAGTTTTGGAATGTGAAGCTCTTCTAATGCTGTACACCCACTGATGATATGATCATAAATATTATTTATTCCTTCTGGCAATCTAAAATATTTCAGGGAAGTACAATTTTGAAAAGCATCCATCATAATTTTTTCCAATGTTTCCGGTAGGTCTATTCTCTCCAAAGAACTACATCCTGACAATGCACCCCAACCTACTGAAATTAGAGATTTTGGAAGCACGATATTCTTAAGCGAAGAACAACCCCCTGCAAATGATTTTGGCAAATCGGTAATACCTTCAGGTATTTCCAGTGAAGTGAGTGATTTGCATCCTTGGAACGTAGATTCATACAGTTTCTCCAATTTCGGAAGTTTGAATTCCTTTAGTTTGCTACAATTCCAAAATGCAAATTCGCCTACAACCGTAATTTTATCATACTTAATTACTTCTTCCAATTCAGAGCAATTCTGAAATGCACGAGCACCTATGCTTGTTGTGTTGTAAGGTAACGTAACCTTCTTTAATGAATGGCAGGAAGCGAACATATATATACCAATGACATTATTAGAAGTAGAGGCATGATATGTGGTCATTCTAACACTGTAATCACAATAGGTCATTCCACCTTCGCTGATATACGCATCCGAGAGGTCGAGAATCTGCAGGTTTGATTTTATATTTTCCTTTTCTACGAAAGGCTTTCTGCCTACGCCCAGCAACTCGCGTAGATATAATATGTCAGTACCGTTGATGACTCCTACTATTTTGAGATTTGTAATGCGTGGAGCAACGGCTTCATCAATCAGTTCCGATAGATATTTTCCATCGGTAATAGTCACAGTCACTTGATCTTTAATCAAATTGCCGGTATCTGCATAAGCGGTGCTACCGAATAACGATAGCAATGCGCAGACTAATGTACATATAAAGTTGAATCGTTTCATAGCGTCATGTTTTTATTAATATAAGTAGTTGGGTATGATTTTAATATACAATAGTTCTACATTTCATTGTATAGGAGCATCATTAAATTTTCTTCGTCATAGGCGTTTCTTTTTTGTGTTAATAAATTAGTGAACTAAATTTCTTCAATAGATAGCATTATGAAGAACAGGGAAAGACCACCAAAATGTGTTATTCCCTTATTTACAAATTTTATGTCACAGTTTTGTATCAGAGTATATATTCGTGATAAAGTTAGTAAATATTTATGAATTAAGCAAATACAAAGCTGTTTTTCTAATTGTAATCATTTGAAAAAGACAAAAAATCTTTTTGTTGGCAATATCAAGCGATTTTTAGCGTTAATATAGTGAAGGCGGTTGGTGTAATCCAATCGCCTTTATTCAAATTACTTTTATAGCAGCTGTCTATGGCATCAGAAAATACGCAAACTGTTAGCAGATTTACTCCCGACCCTTGTCAGCAGGAGGTGATTGAGGCCCAGGGTGGATTTCATCTTGTGCTTGCACCTCCGGGATGTGGCAAGACCCAGATATTGACCGAACGCATACGTTATGCCCACGACTCTGATGGTATGGCGTATAAGGATATGTTGTGTCTTACGTTTACCAATCGTGCTGCACGCGGCATGATTGAACGCATTTCGCAGAACATCGCGGATGATGATGTGAGGGATGTGTTTGTGGGTAATGTGCATAGGTTCTGCTCGAAGTTTCTGTTTGCTGAGGGACTTGTGGCTGCTGAGTCGAGCGTTATTGATGAGGATGATGCCGTGTCGATACTTGCGCGTTATCTTGGTGAGGATGAATATATGGTGCTTTCCAACTACAATCGTCGACGCTCGTATAGTGAGATATTCCACCTGGAGAGTATGATGCACCAGATTAGTCACGGGCATCCTAAGGAGTTGCGTGTGCATCCCGATTGCATCAATCCTACGGACATTGCTGCTATGCGGCGTATCTGTACCGTGATGGGCAAGCCGTTTGACGCGGCTGCGATGACTGATATATATAATAATGTGGAGCAGTATCGCGACCTAACCCAGTCGGACACGTGCGACTATGGCGACCGCCAGGCTATATTCAAGCTTCTGCAGAAGATGACGCTTGCCCAACAATACCGCAAGTATAAGCGAGCCAACCGACTGCTTGACTTCCAGGATTTGCTTATGATGACGTATGATGCGCTTGTTGCCGATACGGAACGAAAACTGTACAAGCGTTATCCGTGGATACAGGTGGACGAGGTGCAGGACATCAATCCATTGCAGATGGCTATAATCAAGATGCTTACGGCGCGTCCGTTCCGCACGGTGATGTTTCTCGGCGATGAGCAGCAGGCTATATTCTCGTTTATGGGGGCAAAACTTGACACGCTTTCGGCCATTAAGTCGAAGCCGGCATGCCAGTTGCATCATCTGTCGGTGAATCATCGTTCGCCTCGCTATCTGCTCGACATTTTCAATACTTATGCCGCAGAGGTGCTTCGTATTGACAGCGCACTGTTGCCCGATGCCGGCAAGAGTAGCGGTGAGGTGCTTATGGGCAACGAACTGAAGATTCTTTGCAGCGAGGATTATGCTCAGGAGGTGCGCGATTGCGTACAGTTTGCCAATACGCTGAATCGCACGTTCCCACAATCGACCACGGCTTTTGTGGTTAACGCCAACCGCGACGCAGAGGATATAAGTCAGGAGCTGACTCGTTGTGGCATAGGACACTTTAAGGTTTCGGGTACCGACCTGTTCTCGCAACCCGACGTGAAGTTGCTGTTGGCTCATCTGGGCGTGCTGAACAATGAATTTAGCTTTATGTCGTGGGCGCGACTGATGAAGGGGGTGCGTGTATATGAGAGCAATGCGGCGGCACGTAAGTTTGTGCGTGACCTCTTCGACTGTGCCATATTGCCCTCCGACCTGTTGCGCGACGACGAGTCGACGTATCTCATGCGTTTTACTGAGATCTATGCCAACGACACAATCGTGGTGTTTGATACCGAGACGACCGGACTCAACGTGTTTGAGGACGATATCCTGCAGATAGCTGCCGTAAAGATGAGGAATGGCGAGGTGGTGAAAGGGTCGGAGTTTACGGTGTATATCGAAACCGACAAGGAGATTCCTGCCATGCTTGGCGACATTGTGAATCCTATTGTTGAGGAACGCAAGCACCATGAGTTGCTGACGCACGAGGAGGCGTTGCGTCAATTTATGGCTTATGCCGAGGGTTGCACTTTGCTCGGACATAATGCCGACTACGACTATAACATACTTGACTTCAATCTGCGTCGTTATACGCCCGACCTTAATCTGCATCATTCGCACACGGAGTATCTCGACTCGTTGCGACTCGTGCGTCTGTTGCATCCCGAACTGAAGGAGCACAAACTGAAATATTTGCTTGAGGTGTTGCACCTTGAGGGTTCTAACTCGCATCTTGCCGACGATGATGTCAATGCTACGCGCAGCGTAGTGGTGCATTGCTATGAGTGCTCTAAGGACAGGATTCAACATCAGCGCGACTTCCTCAACGACAGTCGTGTACGCCAGCGTGTGGAGACATTGCGCCGTAACTATAAGGAAATGTATGCTACGGCACATAAGAGAATGTACGTAAGAGAGGAAAGGGTAGGGGATGACCGTCTTGCTACAGATAGTTCAGAGGTAGAGCCTACGCCAGCATTGTACGAAGAGGCGAAGCCAGCACTGGTAAGGGAAATGATGCGCTTTTACGACTATCTGCTTTCTGAGGGAATGATACAGGAGATAGACGGATTGCGTTTTGTTGTGGCTTATCTGTCGGGCGACATGATTGACACGGACCGAGAGCCGTCGCTATACGAACAGCTTTGCAATCATACTATGGAGATAAGCACGCTGAAGGAGGCCGACTTGTGTGGTAGCGACAATATGAAGGAGCGCATTTTCGTCACGACTATACACAAGGCGAAGGGTCTGGAGTTTGACAATGTAATAATATTTGATGCCATCGACGGGCGTATGCCCAATTATTACAGTCGTAACATTCCTCGCCAATTGGCTGAGGACGCACGCAAGTTCTATGTGGCGCTGTCGCGTGCCAAGCATCGGTTGTATGTGTCGCAGTGTGTGACACGTCTCGACTATTACAATGTGCCGCAGGACGTTCACCTCACACCGTTTATGAAGCCGATAATAAAGTACTTCAAAGAAGAACGTTTTGAAGCTGAAAAATAAGGCATAAAAAAACTGACAACTACTTGCCGCCAGTATCTATTGATGTTGTGGCAAGTGTTGTCAGTTTTTAAGTTTGAACGAGTTTTCGATACTCGTTATCTCACTTGAGAATTTCTTGTCTATCTTGATGCGCTGCTCCACCTGGTTGCAACTGTATATCACAGTAGAGTGGTCGCGTCCTCCAACGAGTCGTCCGATTCGGCTTGCTGGCATCTTTGTGTATTTCTGTGCCAGATATATCGACACCTGGCGTGCCATTACGTAATCCTTCTTGCGGCTGCGGCTGTTGATGTTGGCAGGAGTGACGTTGTAGTGCTGGCAAACGCTCTCGATGATGTCGTCGACGGTGAGCGGATTGTCTTCTACCTTGACTGAGCGCTTGATGACGCGTTGGGCGAGTTGCATGTCAACGTTGCAGTTGTACACCACGCTGTAAGCCATGAGCGAGTTGACAACGCCTTGAAGGTCGCGCACGCTGCCGTTGGCTGTTGATGCGATGAACTTAACTACATCCTCTGGAATATTCAGTCCGTCGTGGCGAATCTTGCTCTGCAGGATGTCTACGCAAAGCTGCACGTTAGGCTTCTCGAGCTCTGCTATGAGTCCGCATGAGAATCGTGTGATGAGTCGCTCGTTCATTCCCTTCAGTTCTACCGGTGGACGGTCGCTGGCAAGGATGATGCGCTTGCCGGTGCGGAAGAGGTGGTTGAAGATGTGGAAGAATGTGTTCTGTGTACCCTTCTTGTCTTCCCACTCCTGAATGTCGTCGACAATCAGTACGTCGATGGTCTGGTAGAAGTTGATGAAGTCGTTGATTGTGTTGCGCAGTACGGCGTTGGTGTACTGCACCTCAAACAATCGGGCGCTGATATAGAGCACACGCTTCTCGGGATAGATGCGCTTAGCCTCGACGCCTATAGCATTAATAAGGTGGGTCTTGCCACATCCTGAAGGTCCGAACACGAAGAACGGGTTGAACTGCATGTTCTGCGGATGCTCGGCTATGGTCTGTCCGATGGCGCGCGGCAACTTGTTGCTGTTGCCTTCTATATAGTTGCGGAAGGTGAGGTGTGGGTTCAGCTGCGAGTCAATCTGCTGCAATGGAGATGCGTCGAGAAGATTAGGCGACTCGTTGGCATTGGTGCGTGTCTGTGGGCGCATCGTCTCGTCGGTAGGCTCATCGCCTTCAATCACCTGTGTCTTCTTGTTCTCGCTGTCGGTAACAATACGGTAAGAAAGCTGAACGTTCTCTCCAAACATACGTGTAAGCACCTTGCGCAACAAGTCGACATAGTTCTCCTCCAGATACTCGTACACGAACGGACTCGGTACGCGTATCAACACGGTCTTCGACTCCTCATTGAAGGATTCGAAGACAATGCTTTTGAACCATGCGTTGTATTGTTGCTCGGTAGTGTTCTCGTGTATAAGGGCGAGACACTTGTCCCAAAGCTTGTCAGGACTTAAATTCATTGGCTGTGGTACGTATGTTTAAATGTCTTTCGACAATTGATTCTTAAAATTCCGTCTGCAAAATTACTTATTTTTTTTGATGTGAGCAAATCGTCTGCATTTTATTGTTTAAGCAAAGTTTGTTAACAGCCTTATTTTCCGACAGTTAGCATTTTTTATGAATTATTGGGTCTAAAATGGTACTGCAATGTAAAATGCGCTGATTTACTGATAGTTACATGATTTAAGCAAATTTTAGACGTAGTAGTGAAACATTGTTTACAATCGTGCTAAGATATTGAAATAACGGCTTCAGAGCAAGTCTGAAGCCGTGAAACATTTCATTGTTCTTATTTATACAAAATCTAATCGGCTTATTTGTCCTTCTTTCCGAACAAAGAGAAGTGTACATAGCGCTTCGGGTGCTGTCGGAGGTTGGTGAGGAGCGAGTCGGCGCTACACATTGTAGAGTTGAGGTTGTTGTAGAGCGAGGCATCGTTCATGAGTAGTCCGAGTGTACCGTTGTTGCTGTTGAGCTTGGCGGTGAGTTCTTGTACATTATTTATGGTCTGGTCAACCTGGCGCATTGTATTCTGTATGTCGAGAGCGGCGAGGTTGGATGTCAGCTTGTTGGTATTGTCGAGCACTCCGTCGGCCTTGGCCATCATCACTGGTACGCCCTTGTTGAGCGAAGCCATGAGCTTGTTGAGTTCGGCAGTAGAAGTGGTGAGGTTGCTGGTGATGGTCTGTACGTTGTGCAGCGACTGTGCCAGAGCAGGGTCGGCAAGCAGAGTGTTGAGGCTTCCGAGAATGCTGTCGAGCTTGGGCAGCATCTTCTCTATATTCGGAATCATGTCGGCTGCTTTGCCAAGAGCGCCACCATTGACGTTGCCCTTGATGGTGCTACCCGGCATGACACGCTCGCGCGGATTGTTGGCGAGCAGCAGGTTGACCTTGATGTTTCCCATGAAGTCGCTCTCGATTTCGGCTGTAGAGCCAGCAGGAATACGCATGGCCTTGTTGAGTCCTACAAGCACACGAGTAGGTTTGTCGCCCGCATAGTCGTAGATGACATCCTTGACTGTACCCACTTTGAATCCGTCGGCGTAGATGGGGCTTGATGTTGACAGTCCGCTTATGTCTTTGAATTCTATGTAGTAGTCGTCGGTTGACGAGAAGATGTTAAGTCCCTTCAGAAAATTCATTCCGAAGAAAAGGATGATGACTCCAACGATAGCGACGAGTGCTATTTTCACTTCTTTCGTAAATCCTTTCATATTATTGACACTTTTTTATTTGTTTCTATTTTGTTTGTATTCGCGTATGCCTTGGTTTACGTCCATCTTGGCTCCGTTCTTGAATGCTATGATAAATGCACCGGGGAACTTGTCTATTATTGCCTTGCGCAGGCGGTATATCTCGTTGTAGTTGTTTGATGCTCCGTAGGTATACTTTATCATTCCGTTTTCTTCGTAGTAGCCACATCCCTCAAGTCCGCGGAAATTATGGTCGCCGGCTTTCAGTTTGCGCTGCGATACGAGTATCTGCACCTTGAATACCGGCTGTGCGTCGTTCACTCTTCCTGATGGTTGAGATGTGGTGGTACGCTGTACCGTTTTGCGCTCGGTATTGTTTGTGCGGGTAGATTTTGCAGGTCGGTCTGCTGCAACATTTTTGTCGACGTTGTCCTTGCGGTTATTATCGACGTTGTCCTTACGGTTGTTGTTGTCCGACTCTTGTGTGTCCGTGTTGGCCGTTTTGTCTGGTTGTACCGGTTCGGGGTTTTCAGCAACGGGTTCGGATATAGGTTTGTATGGCACCGTCATGCGTGTGTCGTACTTGTTCTTATACTGTACGAAGGCGTTGTATATGCCACGTGCCATATTGTCCACCTGCGCCTTGTCGTTGAGCATGCGCTCCTCTTCGGGTGTTGAGATGTAGCCCAACTCAATTAGGCAGGCTGGCATAGACGTGAGTCGTAGCACGGCAAGGTTCTGCTGATGCACGCCCTTGTTGGGTCGGTTGGCTGCGCGGCACACGTGTGTCTGCAGCATCTTGGCAAACTCTATGCTTCGTGTCAGGTTCTTGTCCTGGATGAATTCGAACATGATGTTGCTCTCGGGCGAGTTGGGATCGAATCCCACGTAGTGCTGCTTATAGTCTTTCTCGAGCAGTATTACGGAGTTCTCGCGTTTTGCCACCTCAAGGTTTTCCTTTTTAGCGTGTGAGCGTCCGTCGCCCAATGTGTATGTCTCGAATCCTCGCATGCTGTGGTTGTCCTTCAATGCGTTGGTGTGTACGGATATAAAGAGGTCGGCTTTCTTGCGGTTGGCTATCTCGGCGCGTTCGTACAGGGGTATGAACACGTCGGTCTTGCGGGTATATACCACCGTCACGTCGGGACAGTTGCGCTCCACATAGCGTCCGAATGCGAGCGCCACGCTGAGGTTGATGTTCTTTTCTACCGATTTGCTTCCGGGTGCACCTGTGTCCTTACCTCCATGTCCTGGGTCGATGCAAAGCGTGAACTTGTGGTTGGCATCGGCTGCTGCCGATACTAACGATATGATGAGAAATATAAAGAGCAATAATTTCTTTGCCATAAATGTGATGCGGTTGGTTTGTCCAAATGTCTGAACTGCAACAATTTTAGGTGCAAAGTTAGCGAATTAATCGTTAATAACTGCGTGAAACCGACAAAAACATGTAAGTATATTTTGCTTTGTCTTTGATTTTGCGTAAATTCGCAATATAATAAAGTAAAATAGACAAACGTAAAAAATGACAATCAAGTTAAGCTCGGCTGTTGTATGTTTCCTGTTGTCGGTCGGATTGACGTTGTCGTGTAGTAAGCCGAAACCGATGCCTACAACGGTGCGTTCGGTCTACTATTGGAGCACAACGCTGAATATTGACTCTACAAAGTCGGCATTCATTCGTCGTTACGACATATTGCGAATGTACATACGCTATTTTGATGTGGTGACTGATGCGAGTGGTAGGGCGGTTCCTAATGCTACGTTGAAGTTTGCTACCTGTGTGCCACAGGGCATCGACGTTGTGCCTACGGTATTCGTCATGCCCGAATGTCTAAGGCAAGACCGCCAACAATTGGCTGCGCTCATCGTCAAGCGTGTGGTGCAGATGAACGAGACCAACGACGTGCATAACGTAAGCGAGATACAGATTGACTGCGACTGGACCCGGTCGACACGCCTGCTGTATGACGAATTCATGCAGGCTATGCTAAGTGAATGTCATAGCCGACACCTGAAACTCTCGTCAACCATACGTCTGCATCAGCTTGCGCAGACACCTCCGCCTGCCGATCGAGGCGTGCTGATGATGTACAATACGGGCGATGCAACAGATATAGAATGTCATAAGCCGATACTCGACATGCACGATGCCGCCCCATACCTGCCCCGTCTGAAGGACTACAAGCTGAAGCTCAGCACGGCTTACCCCATATTCGCATGGCGCATACTGTTTCGTGGAGGCAGGTTTGTGGGCTTCATCCATCACGAGGGTGAATATCCCATACTGCCAAGCGACTCTATCGCTGTACGCCAACCGTCGGCTGCCGACATCATCGATGCCGTTAATGTAATAGGTAGTCGCCGACCTGATGCCAACAACGAGATAATACTTTTCGATCTGAACAACAATAACATCAACCGATTTAAACGCAAAGATTATGAAAAGATTCTTAATATGTAGTTTGATAGCGGCTCTGCAGATTGTCGATGCTGCGGCTTGCGTGTCCGAAGGACCTACGCACAACCGTTATATGTTCTCAGTCTATCGTCACAACGCACTCACCGACGGCCCCGCATTTCTATATGACATCGACCGTTATTGGCAGACGTACACAGGCAATGACGGTCCGAGTGGTGTGGGGTTTTACAAATGGAACCGTGACGAGATTATGTCCACCGCCCGAAAGAAGAACGACACGGCTATGATAGCTTATCTCACGCTGTTCAACCGATACTTCAAGACGTGCGAGGCGTATACTGAGGATGCCTGGAACTATCCCACAAAGCAGGAGATGGCGCAACGGCAGAAGTCCTTTCAGAATGTGCTTGCTGCCACTAAGGCTTATCGTGGCACGGCGCTCCGACCGCAGTATGTGCTGCTGCAGATGCGTGCCAATATGATGTTGGGCTACAACAATGCCAATATTGCATTATGGAACTCTACGGCTTCGCGCCTTGCCGAGAGTCCGTGGCGCAATGCCATGCGCAACATCTATGCACGGGCTTTGCTCAAGAACGGACAGCGCACACGTGCCTGCAACATTTATGCCGAGCAGGGTGACGTGCAGTCAATCAAGAACGTGATGCGCAACTTCCGCAATCTGGCTGGAATAAAAACGATATTCGCACAAAATCCTAACGCTCCGACGCTGCATTTCCTTGTACAGGACTTTGTCAACAATGTGCAGGAAACGCTCGACCAGAAGGCGGCAGGATTTGATGATGCCGAATGGTTTAAGACTATTGATGCCAAACAGGTGTATCGCAAGGAGGCTATGGCGTTCGTGCAGTTTGCCGTCGTTGCCGCTGCCAATGCCAATGTGAAGTCGCCCAGCCTGTGGCTGGCTGCTGCAAGTATGGTCGACTATCTGATAGGCAACAGCCAACGTGCCATTGCCGAAGCCGACAAGGCGGTTGAGGCTGACGGAACGGAGCGCATGCGCGACAATGCACGTGCCATACGTCTGCTCGTGTCTACCCGTGCAAACAAGCCGACTGCCGAATATACCGACTATCTGCTTGCCGAATTCCATTGGCTCGATGCTAAAATAAAGGAAGAGGGTGGCACCGAAAGCGGTTATGACAATCACTATGCCGACGTAAAGGATCGTGTGGTGCATCATGGATTGGAACCGCTATTCCGCAAGGTGGGCATGGACAACACGGCTCTGGCGCTGTGTGCCATGATGAATGCTGAAGGCAACTATAATAATAATGTGTCGTATGGTCCGTGGGACGAGTATTTCAGTAAGATGGACAGTCTTAAAGCCGACCGCCTTGCCGACTACTATCAGTATCTGTCAACGCCCCATGCCAACGCTTTCGAGACCTACTGCACGCAGAACACCTATCACGATGCCGACTACTTCAACGACCTCATCGGCACAAAACTAATTGCTGAAGGGCGCTTTGCCGATGCCATTCCTTATCTGAAGAAGGTCGGTATGTCGCTGCTTTCCACCCAGATGATTAGCATTTACAGTTCGCAACGCCACTATGACACGCCCCGTTGGTTTGGCAAGCAGAGGGTGGAGGAGGCTTATGAGCCGGTAAAGGTGACCCGCAACGCAAAGCTCGACTTCTGTATGGACATGACCGACCGCCTAAGCCGATACAATCTTGCACGTGAAGGCAGCGACCGGCAGCAGATGGCTTACGACCTTGCCGTGCGCTATTATCAGGCTTCGTGCTATGGCGACTGCTGGTATCTGAGGCATTACTATCACAGCGTGATGGATTCGGCACGTTCGTGGGAGAAGGATTTTGCTGCCGAGACGGTGAAGTATCTGAATGTTGCCAAGCAGTCGGACGATGTTCGGTTGCGCTATCGTTCTCTGTATGCTCTGGCTTTCATGCCGGTAGAGCCGTGGGCAACTGTCGAATACGATACCAGCAACGGCTATAAGGAGGTGCTGGTGGTGCATCCTAAATCGGCACAATATATGGCTTTGAGCGATCTTGACATGTTTGTCAAGGCCTATCCCAACGCTATTGACGACTACACACGGCGTTGTGATGTGCTGCATGAGTTCCGAAAGAAATAAAAAATAGTAGGAAGCTATGGCATCCCCACCATAGCCTCCTACTATTTTTTTTATTAACCGTTTCTATTCTGCTCTCTTCACGAGTATTTCAACACCTGCTCCATTGCAGTCGGCACCCATTGGCGGATTGCATTTGGTGATGCGCAGCATTACTGAGGAGATGTCGGCATAGCTATCCATTAGTCTGTCGGCTATGCGACCTGCCACGTGCTCGATGAGCTTTGAGGGAATGTTCATCTCCTCCTTTATGATGTTGTAAACTTCGGCGTAGTTGAGCGTGTCGGCTACGTCGTCGGTTTGCATTGCGCGCGAAATGTCATATCCTGCGCGTACATTTATTATATAGTCGTTGCCCGTGAGCTGCTCCTGTGGCAGCACTCCGTGACGTGCGTGCAGGCGTATTCCGTCGATGTGAACGTACGATTCTGTTAGCGTTTTCATATACAAAATAAATAGTTGGGAATTGAAAGTTGAGAATTGAGAGTTATGATTACCTTATAATAAATATTTATAATCAAAACATATCATAACTCTTAACTCTCAATTCTCAATTCTCAACTTGATTATCCGCAGCGCGAGGCTCCGCAGTTCTTGCAGATAAGGCATCCCTCCTGATAAACAAGAGTCTCTTGTCCGCAGACAGGGCATACCTGACCTTTGGCTGCAGTGCCGTCTACAATGTATTTCTTCAAGGCACGCTCCACACCGTTCTTCCATGTGTTGATGCTCTGGTCGTTGAGTTGCAGCGAACTTACGAGCTTTATCACGTGGTCGATAGGCATGCGATAGCGCAGCACGCCCGAGATGAGTTTGGCGTAGTTCCAATATTCAGGGTTGAACTTCTCAGAGAGTCCCTCGACGGTAGTCTTGTATCCGCGCTTGTTTTCAAACTGGAAGTCGTAACGCTTGGTTCCGTCTGCGTTGACCTGCTTGATGATGCGACCTTTGGTGACTGTCTTGGGCAAAGCTATGCCCTCCTCGTCATCCTGCAGACCGGTGAATATCTCGTAAGGATAGCCGTTGAGCAGTCCGACGAAAGCCACCCACTTCTCGCGGTTGTTCTGGAAGCGCACCACATCGCAATCCAATTCCTTCGGACGTGTCTCCGTAACGGCGAGCACGTTGGCAAGAGCTGTAACCTTATCGTTGGCAGACTGTGTAGAAGCCTTCTTTTTCTTGTCCTTCTTGCTTACGGCAATCATCACACCCGAGCGCGATCCGTCGCGATAGATGGTGCATCCCTTGCATCCCGAGCGCCATGCCTCTACGTACAGACGGTTGACCAAAGCTTCGTCAACGTTGTTGGGCAGGTTGACAGTCACGCTGATAGAGTGGTCCACCCATTTCTGTATGGCTCCCTGCATGCGCACCTTCATCAGCCAGTCGACATCGTTGGCTGTGGCTTTATAATAAGGTGAGCGTGCCACGAGCTCGTCAATCTCTTCCTGGGTGTAGCGCTTCTCGGTGTCGATACCGTTGACGTGCATCCATTCGAGGAACTTCTTGTGGTAGACAATGTATTCCTCAAACGAGTCGCCCACTTCGTCAACGAAATCAACATGTACGTCGGCATCGTTGGGATTTACCTTGCGACGACGCTTGTATACGGGCATGAATACCGGTTCGATGCCGCTTGTGGTCTGTGTCATGAGCGATGTTGTGCCCGTAGGAGCTATGGTGAGACACGCAATGTTGCGACGTCCGTAAGTCATTATGTCGCTGTAGAGCTGAGGGTCGGCATCCTTTATGCGCAGCAGGAAGGGATTGTTCTTCTCGCGTTCGGCGTCGAATATGGCGAAAGCTCCGCGCTCTTTAGCCATCTGTACAGACGATGCGTAGGCTGTCAGAGCCAGTGTGCGGTGTACGTCGACGCTGAATGCTGTAGCCTCTTCGGTGCCGTAGCGCAGTCCCATGGCTGCAAGCATGTCGCCTTCGGCCGTTATGCCCACACCGGTGCGACGTCCCTTCGAACTCTTGTCCTTTATCTTCTCCCACAAATGATACTCGGCATGCTTGATGTCGTCGCACTGCGGGTCGTGGCTAACCTTGTCCATGATGAGGTCGATCTTCTCAAGTTCAAGGTCGACAATGTCGTCCATGATGCGCTGTGCCTTGGCTACATGCTCCTTGAAGAGGTCGAAGTCGAAGCTTGCCTCGGGTGTGAACGGATTCTTTATGTATGCGTAGAGGTTGATGGCAAGCAGTCGGCACGAGTCGTACGGGCAGAGAGGTATCTCGCCACAGGGATTGGTGCTGACGGTTTGGAATCCGAGGTCGGCATAGCAGTCGGGAATACTTTCGCGCAGAATGGTGTCCCAGAACAGTACACCCGGCTCGGCACTCTTCCAAGCATTGTGTACAATCTTCTCCCAAAGTTGCTTGGCAGAGATGTCCTTCTTCACGATAGGATTGTCTGAATCTATCGGGAACTGCTGTGTGTAGGGCTTGTCGTCAACAGCTGCTTGCATGAACTGGTCGTCAATCTTAACGCTCACGTTGGCACCGGTAACCTTTCCCTCGGTCATCTTGGCATCGATGAACGCCTCACTGTCGGGATGCTTGATGCTGACAGACAACATCAGCGCACCACGACGGCCGTCCTGTGCCACTTCGCGTGTAGAGTTGCTGTAGCGTTCCATGAACGGCACGAGTCCGGTAGAGGTAAGAGCCGAATTGGCTACGGGCGAACCCTTCGGGCGGATCTGCGAGAGGTCGTGGCCAACACCGCCACGGCGCTTCATCAGTTGCACCTGCTCCTCGTCGAGACGCATAATGGCTCCGTATGAGTCGCCGTCGCCTTCGATGCCGATAACGAAGCAGTTGCTGAGCGAAGCAATCTGGTGGTCGTTGCCGATGCCAGTCATTGGGCTGCCAGCAGGAATGATGTAGCGGAAGTGGTCGAGCAGGTCGAACACTTCACGTTCGGTCATAGGATTTGGATATTTGTTTTCGATGCGTGCTATTTCGCGTGCCAGACGCCAGTGCATGTCTTCGGGCGACTGCTCGTAGATGTTGCCGAAGCTGTCCTTCATGGCATACTTGCTCACCCATACGCGCGCAGCCAGCTCGTCGCCGGCAAAGTATTCGAGTGAAGCCTTGTAGGCTTCGTCGTAAGTGTATGTCTTCTTATTGTCCATTTGTGTGTTTTATGTCGTCGTTATCTTAAATGTCGTGTTTGGCAAAACGCTCCTCTGCCAGCTTCTCCCATTTTGTTCCGGGTTTGCCATAGTTGGCGTACGGCCAGATGCTGATGCCTCCGCGCGGAGTGAAAATACCAGTCACTTCGATGTATTTCGGGTCCATCAGCTTTATGAGGTCTTTCATGATGATGTTGACACAGTCCTCATGGAAGTCGCCGTGGTTGCGGAAGCTGAACAGATAAAGCTTCAGACTCTTGCTCTCCACCATGCGCACGTCGGGCACATAGCTGATGCGTATCTCGGCAAAGTCGGGCTGTCCGGTAATGGGACATAATGATGTGAATTCTGGGCAGTTGAATCTTACCCAATAGTCATTACCTTGATGCTTGTTGACGAACGATTCGAGAACTTCGGGTGCGTAATCGTCACGATATTTCGTTTTTGCTCCGAGAGCCTGCAAACCCTCGTCGCGTCGGTTTTCATTGTTTGCTGCCATTTTTTATAATTGATTTTGTTTGGTGCAAAGTTACAGAATTTTATGGATATTGACGAATTTCTTGTATATACGTTAAGTTAATAATATACTTCGTGATAACGAAAAAAAAGGAGACAACCGCTTTGCTGTCGGTTGTCTCCTTATGTAAGTTGTTATGTATCAATTGTGTATACAATGATTACTGCATGATTACGCCACTGTCGTCAGTTGGATTCTGGGTAAGGGTGCCCGGATAAGCGTTGATAGCGTTCTGCGGAATGTAGTATGTAACGCGGAAGTCGGAAGCCTTAACCACCTCATGCTGGTTGTGAGGACCTGGGTAATCGCGAGTCAAGGCATGGCCGTTGCGGAACACGTCGTAGCTGCGCTCTGCCTGATAAGCCAATTCAAGCTGGCGCTCCTTGTCGATAAGTGTGAATGCGTTGTTGGCGTTGAGAGTTCCAGTAGGATACTCGCCGCCCACGATGGCACGTCCGCGAATCTTGTTGAGGTCCTTCTCGGCTTCAGAGTAGTTGCCAAGCTTGGCAAGAGCCTCTGCACGGTTGAGGTAGATTTCGCCCAGACGGCTGATTACCGGTGAGTGGAGCTGAGAGTCTTCGCCCTCGCGTGAGCACTTCACGATGTAGAACTGCGGATACTCGCGGTTTACAGTGATGTAGTTGTCGAGCATACCCTGATAGGTCTTGCCACCATAGTTAATGGTGTAGTACTGTGCTGTAGCGTCAACCACGGTAAGGTCGTATGATTTGCCTTCTTGGTCAACACAAGTAATCTTGTTGCCAGTGTGCTTTGTGTCAAACTGAGCATAGTGCTTGTTGTTGTCGCTTCCTACATATATGAAACGGAACACCTCTTTGTTTTCCTCAGAGTAAGTAGGCTCGATGAAGTTGGCACGTGCGTCTACAATCTTCTTAGATGCAGGACGCCAGTCGTTACGTCCAGTCTCATTGAGCAGGTCGATATACTTCTGGCTGGCGTACATCTCGCCCCAGCCCATTCCGCCGATGTTAGAGTACATACCGCCGATGCCATAGTAGTGGTCCCATCCAGAGAACTCTGAAGCTACACGCTTAACCACGAAGATTGATTCCTTGTTGTCCTCAGGACGCAGAGTGTTATAAATCATGAAATCCTCACGTGGAAGCAATTCATAGTCAGAGTTGCCTATAACCTTATCAGAATATTCCTTAGCAAGCTGAGCATACTCACGGTTAGGATTCTCGTATGTACCGCTCATATAGAGGTAAACGCGTGAGAGCATAGCCTGTGCAGCTGCCTTAGAGGCGTAAGCCGGACCACGGTTTACAGAGAGCAGCTGCTCTGCCTTCTTAAGGTCGTCAATAGCCTGCTTGTAAGTGTTCTCTACAGTAGCACGGTCGCTGAGCTGAAGGTCGAGAATGTTGTCTGGTGTACCGTTTACGAGAGGCACACCGAGGTTCTTGGTAGGAGCCTGGTAGTATGGACGACCATAAGCGCGGCAGAGGTAGAAGTACATCATACCACGTACGTAGTAGCACTCGCCGAGAGCATTGTCTACTTCAGCGCCTTGACCTTCAGACACCATCTGAATGACGTTTGAAGCCTGTGCAATGGCCTTGTAGCCAGAGTCCCAGAAGCTCTGCAGACGATAGTTGTTAGGTGTGCGCGAGTAGCTGATGAATTCGAAGAAGGCGTCGGTTGACGAGCCACGAATCACCATGTTGTCGCCAGCGTATTCACCGCAACGGTGCATCGGGTCTGACCACGACTTGAGCTGTGCGTAGATACCGTTGAGCAATGCGTCGAGATTGCCTGCGGGGTCGTTCTTTATCTGTTCGTCCGCCATGTTGTATGTCGGAAAACGCTCTATGTCGCACGAACCGAATAATGTCGCACCGAGCATGAGAGCCAATATACTTTTTTTCATTTTCATTGTAGTCTGGTTTTTAGAAAGTTAAGTTAACACCGAACATAAACTTGCGTACGGCTGGGTATACCGATACACCGCCTGTGCTTGTAACGCTGAGCACGCCCTTGTCGTTGTTGCCGGCAGGAAGCTCAGGATCAACACCCGAGTAGTCGGTGATGCAGAAGAGGTTTTCGCCTGATACAGAGAGACGCAGTGTCTGGATGCCATACTTCTTGAGGTCGAAGTTGTAGCCCAGTGTCAGCGAGCGAAGCTTCAGATAGTCTGAGCTTTCGAGATAGCGTGAAGAGGCGAGGTTGCCTTTGTCCTGGTTGTTGTACATAGCGCGCGGATGGGTAGCATTGTCGCCAGGCTTCTGCCAGCGTGACCAACCTTTCTGTAGTTTCATCTGGTTGCGGTCGCCTGCGTATGCACCGTCCGAGTCATACTCCTGACGGAAGTAGCTGTAGATCTGTCCACCGAGCGAGTAGCCGAAGTTGGCCTGAAGGTCAAAGTTCTTATAGAAGAGCGATGTGCTAAAGCTGCCGTATACATCGGGTGACGACTTGCCACACTTGTAGTAAGAAGCCTTAGAGTAGTTGTCGGTAACAACCTTGTTGCCATTGGCGTCGTTTGTATACCACTGTGGTTTACCGTTCTCAGGATTAACGCCAGCCCATTCCTTCATGTAATATGTGTCTACAGGCTCGCCAATTTCAAGGATGCGCTGTGCTGTACCTGCAATGCTGGTACCGTCGCTGACAATCACTGGCTTAACAACATAGTTGCCGTTGGCATCGCGCTGCTTGTAGAGGTCACGCAGTTCGTTGCTGTTGTGTGAGATGTTGGCTGTAACATTCCAAGTGAGGTCCTTTGTGCGGATGATGTCGCCACCGATGGTAAGCTCAACACCTGTGTTGCGCATCTTGCCGATGTTCTTCCAGATAGATGTCACACCTACAAGACCAGTTACAGGCACCTGATAGAGAATGTTGCTTGTGTTCTTAACGTAGAAGTCGAGAGTGGCTGTAAGGCGATTCTGGAAGAATGCAGCGTCTACGCCTACACCCGTTGTGAATGTCTTCTCCCATGTGAGGTCCTTGTTGCCAATCTGCGAGATGAGTGCGCCAGACATTTCGTTGTATGAAGCGCCTACAGAGTAGAGCGAATACGACGGATAGAGCGATGTGGGCACGTTACCTACCGAACCGAATGAGGCACGCAGTTTGAGCATGTCTACCCATTGAGCCTTAAACCAACTCTCATTGTTAATGTTCCATGCACCACTGAATGAGAAGAAGTTTCCGTAGCGGTTGTTCGAACCGAAGTTAGAGCGACCATCACGACGCAGTGAAACCTCACCGAAGTAGCGGTTGTCATAATTATAACGCCACTGTGTGAAGTACGACTGCTTAGCCCATGCCTGACGATAGCCGTTGGCCTTTTCGGGCTTTGATGTTGTTGTGAAGTCCTCAAAACCTGAAAGGAAACCAGTTGCGTAAACATCGGTAAACTTCATTTCCCAGTCGTTGAACTCGTAAGCCAACAGACCGTTTACGTTGTGCTTGCCCCATGACTTCTGGAAGCGCAGCAACTGGTTGGTATATCGACGTGTTGTGTTGTAGTTATATTCTGTGATACGTCCGTCAACACCTTCGCCACCTACCGACTTCGGGTCGGTATAGCCATGCGACTGGCTATTATAGTAGCTATAGTTGTTTACAGATGAGAATGTGAGCCATGGCATAATCTTAATGTCAAAGTCGAATCCACCTGCAAGGTCGTATGAACAGCTTGAGCCATAGTTGCCTTTCGAGAGGTCATATAGGTAGTTTGAACCCTTTGAGTTAACCCATCCCTCGTACTGGTTGGGCACGGGGTTGCCGTCCTTGTCGAATGGATTATCCCAAGGCAACATAGAGTACATAGCGCCTACACTGTACTGACGGTCGGTATCTGTAGTACGCGATCCGCTGAGGTTAGGCTTGATGGTAAGCCACTCGTAAGGTTTGTATACCACCTTGATACGTGTGCTGTAGCGGCTGAGGTCGTAGCCCTTCACAGCACCTTCTTCCTTGAAGTAGCCCATGGTGAACATCGACTGCATCTTCTCGTTACCGCCATTAAGGGTCACGTTATAGTCCTGGGTAGAACCTGTTTTCTTGGCAAGTTTGAACCAGTCGAAGTTAGAGTTGCGCAAGTCTTCGTTCCAGCGTGGGAAGTTCACAGCTTCTACATTCTGGAACGACTTATAATAGTCGTAGAACTCGGCACCGTCCATCATCTCCATATTGCCACGGCTGAGTGTGCTGGCACCAGCTTTGGCAGAAAGTGTGATAGTCATCTTCTCGTGACGAGCCTGCTTTGTGGTGACAACAACAACACCGTTGGCACCCTCCGAACCGTAGATAGCGGTAGAGGCAGCGTCCTTGAGTACTGTCATTGATTCGATATCGTCAGGGTTGAGGTCGCCGGCAGAGTTGCCCACGATTACACCGTCAACAACCCACAATGGAGCTGTTGCACCGTTGATAGAAGTCTGACCACGGATTACGATAGCACCCGTTGAACCAGGACGTCCTGAACCCGGTGCTACATATACGCCCGAAACCTTACCGTTGAGCATATTCTCAACTGTAGCAGAAGTAACGTCTTTCAGTTTGTCGGCCTTGATATTTGCCATAGCGCCGGTGAGGCTCTCCTTCTTCTGTGTGCCGTAGCCCACAACTACGATTTCTTCCAGCGACTCTGAGTCTTCATGGATTTCAATCTTCATGCCGTTGCGAGCCTCAAACTCCTCGTTCTTGTAGCCTACATACGACACCTGTAGTTGAGCTCCTTCGGGAGCGTTCAGTTCGAAGTTGCCGTCAATGTCGGTGATTGTGGCGAGTTTTGTGCCCTTCACTTTGACGCTGGCACCGATGATTGGTTCACCGGTTTTGCTGTCGACAATGGTTCCTTTGATTTTGCTGGTTTGCTGCTCAATGCGCAAACTTTCCTGTGTAGCAGAATTGTCAGCATATGCTGCATTTGCCGCCAACAGTGAGGCGCAAACAAGCATACCTACTTTTAGATTCTTTGCCATACTTTGATTGTTTTGATTAGTATTATAATAGTTAGTATTGTCTATATGGTTGCACTAAGAACATTAATCGTAAATATTCATTTGCAAAAATATACATTAATTTCTATTAATCACCCACATTAGCGTTATTTAACACGAAAGACATAAAAAGGTTCATCTGACATTTTGAGTGAATAAATATCCAAATAATAGTTCGGAATGCTCAAAATGTCGGATGAACCTTGTATATAACAATAAATAATAATCAAATTGTTACAGGCTGAATACTTTCCAGATGCTGTAGTTGATGCCGTTGTCGTATGCATCTTCGCCCTCATGACGCTTAGCAGCCTTTACTACACGAATGGTTACGGGCAATACCAGTATCTCGTAGAGTGTCTTTAGTATCACTTGCGAGATGATGAGTACGGGCAGTTCTTTCAATGGCACCACGCCACCAAGTGCCAATGGGAAAAAGATGATGGAGTCGGCTGCCTCGCCGTAGACCGTACTCATGATGGCACGTGCGGAGAAGTTGCGTCCGCCCGACTGTATCTTCATGCGGCTCATGACGTATGCGTTGACGAACGAGCCTACGAGGAAAGCCAGGAAAGATGCCATGGCTATGCGTGGAGCCAGACCGAAGATGGCATGAAAACCCTCGTCGTTGTGCCAGTATGGGGCTGCGGGCAGAGCGTCGCACAGCGCACCGAATGCCACAAAGATGAAGTTCATGGCGAAGCCGAGCCATATAAGCAGGCGTGCCTTGCCGTATCCCCACACTTCGCATACGCAGTCGTTGATGATGTAAGAGATTGGGAACACTATCAGTCCGCCGGTTATGCTGAACAGTCCCATTGAAAGTTGCTTTGTCTCGAGCACGTTTGCCGTAATCAGACAAACGCAAAAGAGCACGCTGAAAAGCATAAACAGCACGCTCACCTGTTTCTTGTTTGTTTGCATTTCTTGTTTTTTAAGAGGTTTGACAAGCACTCTATACAGTGGTCGTGCCATATTTAATAGGTACGACCTTAGAAGTTTCGGGGTGCAAAGTTACTAAAAATATCGTATATCATCCTTGTTGTATGGATAAAAAAATAACATTTTGCACTCGCAAAATGTTAATTTAGAGGGTGTTATTAGTAAAATGGTGTTGTGTATCAGTCGATGTTTTGCAATAGTTCGTCCCATATGCTGCACAGTTCTGTCATCTGTTGCAACACTATGTTGGCACCATTGTCTGCGAGGGCAGAGTCGGGTAGGGGTCCGCTATTGATGCCTATGGTGAAGCAGTTGGCTGCCGAACCGGCACGTACGCCCAATGGCGCATTCTCAACGACGATGCCTTGCCACGGATTGTTGTTGCCCGTCTTGCGCAGTCCCATCAGGTAAGGGTCGGGGTTTGGTTTGCCTCGCTCTACGTCGTATGCTGTTACGATATGGTCTTCGGTGAGAAATCCCTCGAAGTCGTTGAGCAGACGCTTGATGAGCGGACGCTGACCGCTACCCGTCACTACACCAATAGTCATACCTGCCGACTTAATCTTCTGCATGATGTCGATAACTCCGGGGAATATTTCGGCTATCGGCATATGATGGAATATCTCTGTCTTCACGTCGTACATGCGCTGGGCTTCTTCGCTCGAAATCTCTTTGCCTTGCTGTTCGAGCACATATTTGCGAATGGTGTCAACGCCACGCGCTCCCTCTGTAGCATACGAGTCGTCGGCAGTGAAGTGGATGTCAAACTGCTTCATTGCTTCGTGCCATGCCACAGCGTGGTTGGGCATAGAGTTGTAGAGCACGCCGTCCATGTCGAACAGCACGCAGCGGGGCGAGAAATGGCTGTATCCGTGCGACTGTTTGTAGTGTTGGATTGCTTCTTTAATCATATATTAAATGGTTCTATTCTTTTGTTTTTGCCTTATTTCTTATGCGGAATAAGGGCAGGGTAGGGATTTTTACCTAAAAGCTATCGGATTTTTACCTTTTCACTTTTCCCTTTTCACTAAAAAAACGGACTGCTACATTCTTCACAGTCCGTTTTTCATTATAGATTATAGTGCTTATTTCTCGTCAGCAAGACGCTCCTGGATAGCCTTGCTTTCTGCCTCATAGCCAGGCTTGTTGAGCAGAGCGAACATGTTCTTCTTGTATGCCTCAACACCAGGCTGGTTGAACGGGTTAACGCTGAGGATATTGCCGCTGATGCCGCAAGCAATCTCAAAGAAGTAGATGATCTGTCCGAGGTAGTACTCGTTGAGCTGCGGTACAGAGAGGCGGATGTTAGGTACGCCGCCATCTACGTGAGCCAGACGTGTGCCAAGCTCTGCCATCTTGTTAACCTCGTCTACACGCTTGCCCTCAAGGAAGTTGAGTCCGTCGAGGTTCTCTTCGTCGTGCGGGAAGAATAAGGTGTGCTCAGGAGTCTCGATGCTGATTACTGTCTCGAAGATAGTGCGCTCGCCTTCCTGAATCCACTGACCCATAGAGTGGAGGTCGGTAGTGAAGTCGCATGATGCAGGGAAGATACCCTTGCCGTCCTTACCCTCCGACTCGCCGTAGAGCTGCTTCCACCACTCGCTCATGTAGTGGAGCTTGGGCTGATAGTTAACAAGAATCTCAATCTTCTTGCCTGATTCTGCATAGAGAGCGTTGCGTACAGCGGCGTAGATAGCAGCTGGGTTCTGGTCGAACGGAACGTCCTTGCCAGTAGCCTTCTCCATATCGGCAGCACCACCAACGAGTGCCTTGATGTCGAATCCGGCAACAGCGATAGGCAGCAAGCCAACCGGTGTGAGTACAGAGAAGCGACCGCCTACGTTGTCAGGAATAACGAATGTCTTGTAGCCTTCCTTTGTAGCGGCTGCACGGGCAGCACCCTTATGAGCGTCGGTGATGGCAACGATAACGTCCTTAGCCTCTTCCTTGCCGCGCTGGTCTTCGCATTGCTTCTTGAGAAGACGGAAAGCGAGAGCAGTCTCAGTAGTTGTACCTGACTTAGAGATGTTGATGACACCGAACTTCTTGTCCTTAAGATATGAAGTGAGCTCAGCGAGATAATCCTCGCCGATGTTGTTACCAGCGAAAACGACTGTAGGATTCTTCTTGTCGCCTACGAGCCAAGCGAATGAGTTGCTCAATGCCTCGATAACGGCACGAGCACCAAGGTAGCTACCGCCAATGCCTGCTACAACAACAACCTCGCACTTCTCGCGAAGAGTGTTGGCAACGCTCTGGAGTTCGGCAATGAATTCAGGTGTGATTGACGACGGAAGGTGGAGCCATCCGAGGAAGTCGTTGCCAGGGCAAGTGCCGTTTTCCAAAGCCTGCTGGGCGGCTATAACTTGGGGTTCATAAGCTTTGACTGCGCCCTCAGAGAGGAATTGGGCAGCCTTTGTAATGTCTAAGCTGATACTTTTCATTTTGTTGTATATTTATGATTATAATTTGAGTTTTCTGTATATTAGAGGTTTTTCAGCCATTCCTCACCTTTCTTGGTGTAGGTCCAAGCCAAGATGCTACCAACAATAAAAATAACTAACGTGAATATTATTATTAATCCTTCCATATTATTAATATTTTAATATCCTATTTGCTAAATAGGCGGTTAGATATGTTGAAATCAATCCAACAATAATCATACAACTATTGTATATAGGATTAAAGTCTCCTGTTATTAAAGGTGACATTCCTCCAAGTACCATAGCTGTAAATATTAGTTTAGACAAATCATAGAAATAGCCCGCAAGTTTTTCCTTGCGTGTTTTCATTTTGTCTTTTTCGGCTCTCTGTCCCATAGATTCAAATTGTTACTATTCGTTATCTGAATGAGTCGGTGAGCAATTTTATTTCTATCTGTGGGCTGATGCGCTCGTACAATATATTATATACGGCATCGAGGATTGGCATATTCACATGGTAGTGGCGGTTTTTCTCCTTCATACACTTGGTTCCGAAGAATCCCTCGGCTATCATTTCCATTTCTATCTGTGCGCTCTTCACGCTGTAGCCTTTGCCTATCATTGTTCCGAAGGTGCGGTTGCGCGAGAACTTTGAGTATCCGGTCACGAGCAAGTCGCCCAGATAAACCGAGTCATATACGCTGCGTTCAATTGGATTTATGGCTGTAAGGAATCGCGACATTTCCTGAACGGCGTTCGATATGAGCACCGCCTGGAAGTTGTCACCATATTTCAGTCCGCTGCAAATGCCTGATGCGATGGCATATACGTTTTTGAGCACCGATGAGTATTCGATGCCGATAACGTCGGACGAGGTCTTTGTCTTGATAAACTCAGAATCGAGCACTTCGCAGAAGGCCTGCGCCTTCTCCTGGTCGGCGCATCCCACGGTGAGGTACGACAGTCGTTCGAGTGCCACCTCCTCTGCATGCGACGGTCCGCCGATGCAAGCGAGATTCTCGTCGGGCACATCGTACACTTCGTGGAAGAATTCGGAGCATGCAATGTTGTCGTCGGGCACGAGTCCCTTGATGGCTGTGACGATGAATTTGTCTCGCAGTCGGGTCTTGAGTTTCTTGAGATGGTTCTTCAGATATGGCGACGGCACCACGAATACAAGCGTGTCGTAAGCCTCAACGATGCGGTTTATGTCGCTCGAGAAGAATATCTCGTCGGTGTTGAAGTGTACACTCGTGAGATAATTCGGGTTGTGGCTGATGCGCTTGAACTCCTCTATGCTGTCGTCACGGCGTATATACCAACCTATGTGATGGGTATGACCTATCACAATCTTGGCTATTGCAGTAGCCCAGCTACCGCCGCCAATAATAGCTATTTTTCCACAATTGTACAACTTCGTTGAAATGTTAAGTTTTAAATGTTAAATGTTAAATGCTATGTGTTAAATGTTAAGTTTTAAATGTTACCTTGGTAATGTTATATTGTTGTTCTAATGGCTTTCTGGTTGTAATTTCTTCGTAATAGAGGTAAGAAGACCTGCCAACTCTTTAGAGTCATTATATATAGATATATACAACTTCTCGTCCAAGTAATCAGTGCGATGAAGTAGTCTTATCCAATATTGCGTTTCTTTACACTCTTTCAATGAAATGTAAACTTTTGAAGCAAAATCAGCCCTGCTTATTGCTGATTGTGCCTCTGAAATATTAGCTCCAATGCTTGTCCCAGAGCGAAGCAGTTGTTTACTTAACACAAATTCCTTCTTTTCTGTGCATAACCATTTATATAGATTTACAATTCGTACTGCAAAATCCATACTCTTGTTTAACAGTAAATCACCTGCCTCGCTCATGGTTTAACATTTAACACTTAACATTTAACATTGAGAAGTTCAAGCTTGGCTACGATCAATCCAAGCTTGGATATCGTCCAAGCTTGGGCGTTCGTAGCCGAGCTTGTACTTCTTATTGATTTCTCCAATCTTCTGCTGCAAGCCCTGTGCCTTCTGTTCGCGGATGTCTGAGATGAGGTTGAAGCCTGCTTTGCGCAGAACGTATGCCCAGTCTTCTGGAACGCCAATCTCTGCCCACTCCTTGATAGTGCTCTGTGGCATCTTCTTTTCGGGCTTCATCTGTGGGAAGAAGAGTACTTCCTGGATGAAGGTCTTGCCGGTCATGAGCATCACGAGGCGGTCGATACCGATGCCGATGCCTGATGTAGGAGGCATACCATACTGAAGAGCGCGCAGGAAGTCCTGGTCGATGATCATAGCCTCATCGTCGCCCTTGTCGGCGAGCTTCATCTGGTCGATGAAGCGCTCCTCCTGGTCGATCGGGTCGTTAAGCTCCGAGTAGGCGTTGGCAAGCTCCTTGCCGTTCACCATAAGCTCGAAACGCTCTGTCAAGCCCGGCTTTGAGCGGTGCATCTTTGTCAGAGGCGACATCTCAACGGGGTAGTCGGTGATGAAAGTAGGCTGTATGAAGGTGCCCTCGCAGAACTCGCCGAAGAGTTCGTCGATGAGTTTGCCCTTGCCCATGGTCTCGTCTACGTCCATGCCCTTCTCCAGACAGAATGCGCGGATTTCCTCCTCGGTCTTGCCGTTGCAGTCGAATCCGGTCTTCTCCTTGATAGCGTCGAGGATAGGCAGACGACGATAAGGTGCCTTGAATGATATGATGTTGCCGTCAATTTCGCGCTCAGGCTTGCCGTTTACGGCGATACAGATGGTCTCAAGAAGCTTCTCTGTGAACGACATCATCCAGTTGTAGTCCTTGTACTGTACGTACAGCTCCATACAGGTGAACTCCGGGTTGTGGTTGCGGTCCATACCCTCGTTGCGGAAGTTCTTGCCGATTTCGTACACACCCTCAAAACCGCCTACGATCAGTCGCTTCAGATAAAGCTCGGTAGCGATACGCATGTACATATCCTGGTCGAGAGCGTTGAAGTGGGTGATGAACGGGCGTGCCGAAGCGCCGCCTGCGATTGATTGCAGTGTCGGAGTCTCAACCTCGGTGTATCCAGCCTCGTCGAGCACCTTGCGCAGTGTGCGCACTACGGTGGCACGCTGGAGGAAGGTGTCCTTAACGCCGTCGTTGACGATGAGGTCAACGTAGCGCTGACGGAAACGCAGCTCGGGGTCGTCGAACTTGTCGTAAGCCACACCGTCCTTATACTTTACGATAGGCAGCGGCTTCAAGCTCTTCGAGAGCAGGGTGAGCGACTGTGCGTGTACTGATATTTCGCCGGTCTGTGTACGGAACACATAGCCCTTGATACCGATGAAGTCGCCTATGTCCATCAAACGCTTGAACACAGTAGTGTAAAGAGTCTTGTCCTCCTCAGGGCAGATGTCGTCGCGTGTGATGTACACCTGAATGCGGCCCTTTGAGTCCTGAAGCTCCACGAAGCTTGCCTTACCCATCACACGACGACCCATCATACGTCCGGCAATGACTACCTCGCGCTTTTCGTCCTCGTCCTTGAAGTCGTTCTTGATATCCTCTGAGTAGGCGTTGGTTGGGAACTCGGCTGCTGGATATGGGTCGATGCCCAAGTTGCGCAGTTCCTGCAGGCTCTGTCTTCTTACAATCTCTTGTTCACTAAGTTCTAAAACGTTCATATTCGTATTATATCTATTTTTTTTGTTTTATCTTTTGATTGGTCAGCCAAACACACGCTCCCGTCACATCCTTATATATAATAAGGTGTAATGTCGGGCATGTATTGTGGCACAATACACGTGCAAAATTACTAAATAATTCTGAAAGGGTGCTCGTTTTTTACATTTTATAATAGGATAATTAGCGTGTTTGGGCTATTTCCATTGCCTTGGCACGTGCTGGCTTGCCCGTTTCGGTGGTCGGAATGCTGTCCACAGCGATATATTTGTGTGGTTGTTCATACTTGTTGAGCCTTTCCTTACAGATTGTTTCGAGTGCGTCGAGGTTGTCGGTTTGGGCTATCATCACCACCGTCTCGCCGAATTTCGGGTCGGCGCGTTTGGTGATGAGAAACGGCACATTGACGTATGGCCGCAGCTTGGCTTCCATCTCTTCTATCTGCAGTTTTATGCCACCGCTGCAAATCACGTTGTCCTTGCGTCCGCGTATTCTGAAGCGTCGTCCGTCGGGGGCTATTTCGGCAATGTCGTTGGTGGTTAACGGCTGTGCGCATACGGCTGGAGCGTCTATCACCAGGCATCCGTCGGCATTGGTCGTCACACCTACTCCGTCGAAAGGTTCATACCACTGGCTGGCTTGCGGTCCGCTTAGTCGTCGCAAGGCAATGTGCGACAATGTTTCGGTCATGCCGTATGTGCTCCATACAGCATTTGGGTGTTGGCGCAGTTCTGCCGCCATGTCGTCGCTTATGGCACCGCCTCCAATAATTAGATGTTTTATCTGCCATAGTTTCTGGCGTTCGTTAGCATCCTGCATGCTGTTGAACACCTGCATAGGCACCATGGCTGCGAATACTGGTGCCGTGTCAATCTGCTTAAGCGGGTGCCCACATGGAGGAATGTCTATCAGTTGCAGTCCCCACACAATGGCTCTGACCACCACCATTTTGCCTGCAATATAGTCGAGCGGCATACAGAGCAGTGCAGTGTCGCCTCGCTTTAGTCCGAGAAATTGGCACGTGATGCGTGCCGATGCCTCCATACGGCGTTTCTCTACGAGCATAGGTTTGGGCTTGCCTGTCGAACCGCTTGTGTGTACGAGCAGTGTTGGCGAGGGCGATAGCCATTGGTTGATGAATTCTTCGAGTGTCATTATTGTTGAATTATTGCCTCCGTCGGGTGCTTGTTAGCGGAAAATGCTGTAATTTTGCACTTCGTATCAGCCCGTCATAAGGCATATATATTATAAAAAAACAAATTATTAGATGATTGATAAATGTGATTATACCGATTTTGTACAGCCGAAGGTGAAGGGACGTTTCGCTCCGTCGCCTACCGGACGCATGCATCTTGGCAACGTGTTCAGTGCTCTGCTGTCGTGGCTTTCGGCTAAGTCGCAGGGTGGCACATGGCTGTTGCGCATAGAGGATATCGACCCTCAGCGCTCGCACCGAGAGTATGCCGAACTGATAATGGACGACCTTCACTGGCTCGGACTTGACTGGGACGAAGGCCCGTATTGGCAGAGTGAGCGTGGCGCGATATACGAGCATTATCTCCAACAGCTTCGCGAGCGCGGGCTGACCTATCCTTGCTATTGCACACGAGCCGACATCATGGCCACGCAGGCACCGCACGAGAGCGACGGTAGGGTAGTGTATAAAGGCACATGCCGCAACCTGCCGCCCGGTGTTCATTCCGGTCCGGCTGCCATTCGCATGAAGGTGCCCGACGAAGGCGAGGGTTTGGTAACGTTCAGCGACGGACATTACGGCACGCACACCGTCGACCTCACCACTCAGTGTGGCGACTTCATCGTGCGCCGCAAGGACGGAGCGTGGGCATATCAGCTTGCTGTCGTAGTGGACGATGCGCTGATGGGCATCAATGAGGTGGTGCGTGGGCGCGACCTTCTGCTCTCGTCGCCACAGCAGATATATCTTGCCCGTCAGTTGGAATTTGCGCCGCCACGGTTCGTTCATCTGCCCTTGTTGTGCAACGAGGCTGGCCAGCGACTCTCCAAGCGAGACAGCAGTCTGGATATGGAGTCGCTACGTGCCCACTACAGTCGTCAAGAGATAATAGGTAAGCTTGCACATGCAGCCGGACTGCAACCCTCAGATAGTCCAATTGAGGCACTCAACCTCATCGAAGTATTCGACTGGGCTCGTGTGCCTACCGACGATATTGTTGTGCCTTCGCTGTAATGTACAAAGGTAATTATAAACGGTAAGAAACCAAAACTATTCCAATAATTTGTACTATCTTTGTACACACAAAGCCTAACTATAAAAATAATAAACCAAAATATGAAAAGAACTTTATTTACTCTTGTTGTCGGACTGTGCTTTATCGCCACAGTCCAGGCACAAAGCTATGCCAAGAAGCTGAAGAAGGCCACTGGCATAACCGTTACTTATCGCTCTGTATACAAGGGCAAGGCTTATCCCGGTGGTACCATGATGTTGGTCAGCGGCGACCAGGTTAAGCTTGAGAGTCTGTCGCCTGAGGGCAAGGTTGTTGAGCCTAAAGCCAATACATTGCGCCAGGACACTTACATTGACTACAGCCGTAGGTTGAGCTATCGTCGTGCCGTTATGCCCAACAATGAGGTGGTGTACACCAACGCTCCGTTTGAGTATGGCGAGGGATTTACTGATGTCAAGACCGAGAAGTATCTCGGACTCAATTGCAAGGTGGTGCGCACTGTGGTCAACTCTAATACTATCGACGTTTGGTATACCAACGACCTGGCTTTCCGTGGAACTCCGCAGACGTGGCGCGGTGTGCCTGACGGACTCGTGTTGCGTGTAGTGCGCAATGGCGACATGGTGCAGGAGGCTGTCGACATAAAGGCTCTAAAGGATAAGTCGCCGCTTCTGCCATCCGACTGGGGACACTATCTCGACTATAGCAACTACTCATATGCCATCAATCAGAGTGGTGTCATCAGTGTTCCTGTGTTCGATCAGCAGACCATCTGCTTCAATGGTGCCAAGCTTCCCGAGTCTCTTGAGGATGGCAAGGTTTATGCAGCAGCTGGCGGAACAATAGTACTGAAGAAGGTGAAGTTGCCCGACAGCATCAAGGGACGCTCTGTGTTTGTTGAGGCTGTGCAGTATTCTGACGGCGATGCTTACGACCGTACCGGCTCAATCTTCATGATTCCTACTGGTAAGGAGCAGTCATTCCTCGACGCTCTGCGCAATCTTAACAGCGTGCCTTCGTTCAAGAGCGGTCAGACCGACTATCATGGTCTGGTGTCAACTTCGGCTTATGACGTTCCGCTTGAGCTGATGCGATTCTTCACAGGCTTTGGCGTACGCAAGTATAATTATAATAAGGTGCCCGGACAGACATGGGCAGACTCAGTACTTTACAAGGCTGAGGTAACCAGCGTGGCTGAGCAGCTGAAGGGCGAAGTATGGATTGGTGCCTATATAGGCAACTGGGATGCCAAGGGCCATCGTCTGAGTCTTAAGTTTAAGTATTATCCTGAGGGCGAACGCAATATGCCCAAGACTTTGCCTCTGTTCAATACTGTCAACTATATGGAACAGGCAGGTCAGCCTTATCCTATATTCATGCGCGACGACTCGCTTAATGTCAGCTTCGAACTGAAGGAGGATGTCAAGGACGCACGTCTGTTCTATCTCACCACCGGACACGGCGGCTGGGGCGGCGGCGATGAGTTCAACCAGAAGGTGAACACCATATATGTCGACGGCCAGAAGGTGATAAGCTTCATTCCTTGGCGCGACGACTGCGGCACATATCGCAACTGGAATCCCTGCTCGGGCAATTTCTCAAACGGACAAAGCTCGTCCGACCTGAGCCGCTCCAACTGGTGCCCAGGCACAATGACCAATCCTGAATATATATATGTGGGTAATCTGAAGGCGGGCAAGCACACTCTGTGCGTCAAGATTCCGCAGGGAGCACCCGAAGGCGGTAGCAATAGCTACTGGTGCATATCGGGTACACTGATTTATTAAACGAATGAGGGGGTCAAAATAGGAGTTAGAGGAAGTTAAGAAGAAGTTAATCCATCTACGATGGATGGAAGTTAACAGACAAATGCTTTATTTTCAGCAATTTATACATATGTCCGCTAACTTCTGTTAACTTCGGGCGAAGCCCAAACTTCTTTTAACTTCTATTTTGACCCCTCATTATACCGTAATCTCTCCCGAGCCGTAGCAGCGGTGGTGATGTTCGTCGTACACCACGCAGAACTGTCCCGGTGCCACTCCGTGTATTGCATCGTCAGAGTGAATCATCAGTCGGCCGTCGTCCAATCGTTCGATGGTGGCAGGATGATAATCGGGCGTATGGCGTATCTTGAACGTCACGCGTTGCATAGGCACTTCGCATGTCAGGAAGTGGAAGTCGTGTATGGGGAAATCTTTTTTGTATGCAGTCTGTGGATCGTAGCCGTGGCTCACGTAGAGAATGTTGTGCTCTACGTCCTTTTTGATTACAAACCACGGTCCGCCACCAAATCCCAAGCCCTTACGCTGGCCTATAGTGTGAAACCACAATCCACGGTGTTCGCCTATACGCTTACCCGTTTCCATCTCAATCACGTCGCCCGGACACTCACCTAAGTAGCGGCGTATGTATTCATTGTAGTTTATTTGTCCAAGAAAGCAGATGCCCTGCGAGTCCTTGCGCTTGGCATTAATCAGATGTTCGCGCTCGGCTACGGCACGCACCTCATTCTTCTCGTAATGTCCAATCGGGAATATAGCCTTTTGTAATTGCCATGATTCTATCTGTGCGAGGAAGTCGGTCTGGTCCTTAACGGGGTCAGGACTCGTTACGAGCCATTTTCTGCCCTCGCTGTCCATCTCAGTCTGCGCATAATGACCGGTTGCGATAAGGTCGTATTCGTGTCCGCGCTTCTCATGGAAAGCTCCGAACTTTATGAGTCGGTTGCACATTACGTCAGGGTTTGGTGTCAGTCCGGCGCGCACCTTATCCATCGTGTAACGTGTCACCTGGTCCCAATACTCGCGATGACAGTCAACCACTTCCAGACGGCATCCATAGCGACGTGCTACGGCAGTAGCCATCTCAAGGTCTTCCTCCGATGTGCAGTCCCATTCTTCCTTTTCTTCAGGACCTATTTTTATGTAGAAACAGTCGGGGTGTAAGCCTCTGCGCGCCAGCTCGTAAACCACTACCGAGCTGTCGACACCGCCCGAAAGCAGCACCGCAATGCGCTTTTGGCTTAAGTCTGTATTTAGATAAGTTTCGTTCATACGTGCAAATGTACAGCAAAATATTGAAAAAGGACTCTTTTTATTTCGTTTTTTGTAAAGTTTGGTGTACCTTTGCATTAATATTTCTAACTTATAACTTACTAAAACAAAATTACTAATAACATCAATTTATGAGAAAGTTTAAACTTCTTAGTTTGGCTTTTGCTGCAGTGCTCTCGTTTGGAAGCTTGACAGCAAATGCACAGTCACTCTCGCCCAATACCAAGTGGCATTGGAACAAGGGTAAAATTGTTATTGAAACTCCTGAGCGTCCAGCTGGTCAGAAAGACGTTCTTGGTCTGGCTCTGCCTAAGATGAAGACCGTACGCATTGGTCTCGTAGGTCTTGGCATGCGTGGTCCTGGTGCTGTAGAGAATTTCAGCCTTATCCCCGGTGTTGAAGTAGTGGCTCTTTGCGACTTCGTTAAGGAGCGTGCTGAGAAGCAGAACGAGCGTCTGCGCAAGAACGGTCTTGCTCCGGCTGCCGTTTACTATGGCGAGAAGGGATATGAGGAGCTGTGCAAGCGCCCTGATATCGACCTCGTTTACATCGCTACCGACTGGGAGCATCATGCTATCGTTGCCAAATGTGCACTTGAGAACGGCAAGCACGTAGCCGATGAGGTTCCTTCAGCAATGAACCTCAAGGAGTGCTGGGAGCTTGTAGACCTGGCAGAGAAGAATCAGCTCAACTGTATGATTCTTGAGAACTGCTGCTACGACTGGTTTGAGATGCGTACCTTGAATATGGCTCAGGCTGGTGTATTCGGTGAGATTATCCGCGCTCAGGGTGCTTACATCCACAATCTCGACGATTTCTGGGATTATTATTGGAAGAATCCAAACGGATCTGACCCCGAGCAGCTCGGCTGGCGTCTGAAGTACAACCGCGAGAACCGTGGCGATATCTACGCTACTCACGGCCTTGGCCCTGTGGCTCAGGCTCTCGACATTCACCGTGGCGACCGCATGACTACTCTCGTAGCTATGGATACAAAGAGCGTTCATGGTAAGGAGCTCGTTGAGAAGAAGACCGGCAAGCCTTGCAACGATTTCCGCAACGGCGACCACACTACTACTCTTATCCGCACCGCTAACCACAAGGTTATCGAATTGCAGCACGACGTTATGAACCCGCAGCCATACAGCCGTCTGTATCAGCTCACTGGTACCCGCGGTTTTGCCAACAAGTATCCGGTTGAGGGATATGCTGTTGATGCTAAGCAGCTCGCTGCTACAGGCAACGCTCCTAAGGTTGACGACCTTTCATCACACGGCTTCATGCCCGATGCACAGCGCAAGGCTCTTGAGGAGAAGTACGAAAGCCCGATTTTGAAGAAGTTCGGCAAGCTCGCTAAGGAAGTTGGCGGTCACGGCGGTATGGACTTCATCATGTGCGCACGTCTTATCTACTGTCTGCAGAATGGTTTGCCACTCGATATGGACGTTTACGACTTGGCTGAGTGGTGTGCTATTGCTGAGCTTGGCGCTATCTCTATGGACAACGACTGCGCTCCTGTTACATTCCCTGACTTCACACGTGGTTTGTGGAACAAGCAGAAGGGTTACAAGCACGCTTACGCTACTCCTGAGCAGGAGGCACAGACAGAGGCTACTGCCAATGCTTTCACAACAGCTCTGAAGAGCGCTACTGCTAAGTTCAAGCTCTGGAACCTTTACGACAATGTACAGAAGGCTAAGACTCCTGCTGCACAGAAGAAGGCTCAGGCTGCGCTTGATAAAGCAAAGGCAAAGGCTATGGCACAGGTAGCTAAGGCTACAAAGTAATTGCAATCGGCAATTTTAATATACGCAAAAGGGGTTCGGCAATATTCTGCCGAACCCCTTTTGCGTATATGTAATAATGTATGTTAGTCGGTGAGACACATATCGAGGGCATCGCAAATGGCTTTCTTGTCCATCTTCTGTCCTATGAACACAAGTTTCTGCATACGGTCGCCATACTTCTCGTCCCAGTCGCGACGCAATCCTTCTTCGCGCTCAAGCAGTGGAAGAAGTTCGTCCTCGGGCATTGTAGCATACCACTGTCCGGCATTTTTCAGTCCCATCTGTCTTCCTGCCTGCTCAAAGATGTAGCACATGTCGGGCTCGTTCTTAAACCAGCACAATCCCTTGCAGCGTATCACGCTCTTAGGCCAAAGCTTGCAAACGAAGTTGTCAAAGAAGTTCATGTCCATCGGACGGCGGGCGTAATATACGAATGTGCTTATGCCGTATTCCTCCACTTCGCCACCCTCGTGCCCTTGGCAGTGATGGCAATGACAGTGCTCGTGGTCGTGATGGTGATGCTCGTGCTCGTGGTCATGGTGTTCATGGTCATGATGCTCGTGGTCGTCATCATCGTCATCATCGTGGTTGTCGATGTGGTCGTCGCCGTGATGGTGCTCTATCTCGTCAATCCATGCAGCCGATGTAGCCACTTCGTCGAAGTTGAAGCGATGAGTGTTGAGCAGCAAGTCGAGGTCAACATTGCCGTAGTCGCACGGTATAATCTCAGCCTTGGGCTGCAATGCGCGTACTATGTCTACAAGGTGGGCATACTCTTCGGGCGATACTTCCGACGCCTTGTTGAGCAATATGGTGTTGCAGAACTCAATCTGCTGTATTACGAGGTTCTCAAGATCGTCTTCTTCGAGGTTCTGCTTCTGCAGGTTGTCGCCGCCACCGAACTCGTCCTTCATGCGCAGTGCGTCTACAACAGTTACAATGCTGTCCAGTCGTGGCACACCATTCTTAATGTATTTCGGACCTAATGTAGGTATTGAGCAGATGGTCTGGGCTATAGGAGCAGGCTCGCATATTCCGCTTGCCTCTATAACGATGTAGTCGAATCGCTGTTCTGCCACAATGTCATTGAGCTGTTCTACAAGGTCCATCTTCAGCGTGCAGCAGATGCATCCGTTCTGCAGTGCCACCAGACTGTCGTCTTTCTGATTTACAACGCCGCCCTGCTGTATAAGGTCAGCGTCGATATTCACTTCGCCAATGTCGTTGACGATAACTGCAAACTTTATTCCTTTCTCGTTTGCGAGGATACGGTTTACCAATGTTGTCTTTCCGCTGCCCAGATAGCCCGTGAGCAGCAATACAGGTACATCCTTCATCATTTGTTATATATTATATGTGATTTATCATTTATAGAGGCTTTCAAGTAGCAAAATTACTAAAAACTTTGATACAATGACAGTCTGAAGACTGCAAATATGCTGCCATAATACATATATTATGCCTACATGTCATAGATTTTATGGCGGTTTTCTGCCATTTATGGCAAAAGTATTGCTATATTATTACAAATTTACGACAAGCGTTGACGCATATCAATAAATATAAGACAAGCATATAATTAATCGATGAAACGCTTGTGTGCGTACACAAAAGGCATTAACTTTGCACATGTGAAAACGAAAGGGCTGCAAAAAGCCCCAAGGTCAATAGGCATTAAGCCTACGACAGGTAAAAGGATTAGGATAACAAAATTAAAGAAAGGATTAGTATTATGTTGATTTTTGGATTTATTTTTGCAATTTGCTGCGCAGCTGTAGTTGAGGCAGTAGTTGTAAACAACAAGATGAACGCCATGAAGTAACTCTCTTGCAGAGTTGCGCATGAAGAACATCAAGACACAAACTAAAGAAGAACACGAGAGAAGGATAACACAGTGATTAACAATAATAAATAGAGAAAGGATAACATAATTATGATGATAGTAAGTTTAATAGTATTGGCATGCGTTGTTTCACTTGCACAGGCATTTGTTGTTAACAACAATGTGTACCTTACTAAGTAATTTGCTGCTTTAACAAGTACAAATTTTCAATTCATATATATTTACGCGAAAGCGGTTGCACGAAGTCTCTGCAAGGAGGCTGCATGCAACCGCTTTTCTTTTTTTCATGAGATTGAAGTAGTGCCAAAACGTGTTTTGTTTTGGCACACTCTCAATTAGTCTTGATAGTACACACGCTTAACACGGTTGCTGATACCGGTCAGCACCTCGTATGGGATTGTGTCTATAGTGTCTGACAATACTGTTACGGGCAGTTCTTCGCCGAAGATTATCACCTGGTCGCCCTCCTTGCAGTCGATGTCGGTCACGTCAATCATTGCCACGTCCATGCAGATGTTGCCTACATATTCAGCCTTCTTGCCGTTAACGAGGCAGTAGCAGTGACGATTGCCTAAGTGGCGGTTCAGTCCGTCGGCATAACCAATAGGTATTGCGGCGATGCGCGAGTCGCGTGTCAGTGTTCCGCGGCGGCTGTATCCTATGGTTTCGTTGGCAGGAATGTCGTGTATCTGCAGTATTGTAGTCTTCAGCGTAGTCACGTTGTTTATCATCGAGTTGTCGCGTGAGTCGTAGCCGTAGAGTCCAAGTCCGAGTCGGCACATGTCAAGCTGGCGTTCGGGGAAGTGTTCAATACCAGCCGAATTGTCTATGTGGCGCAGTATCTTGTGTGGGAAAGCGGCGCAGAGTTGCTTGCTGCCCTTCTCGAACAATTCAAACTGATGGGCTGAGAACTCGTCGAACGAGTCGCTGTCGCTGCCTACGAAGTGTGAGAATACAGAGCGTGGTATCACAGCCGACTGATGTTGCAGACGGTCAATAAGCTCAGGCATATCCTTCAATGGGTCGAAACCGAGGCGGTGCATACCAGTGTCGAGCTTGATGTGTACGGGGAAGTTGTTTATGCCGTTCTTCTGAGCCTCGCGCACAAGAGCGTCGGCAGTCGGAACGAGTACACCTCTGGTTCAAGGTCGTAGTCGAACATGGTCTTGAACGCCGACATTTCGGGGTTCATAATCATTATGTTCGATGTAATACCGTTCTTGCGCAGTGTCACGCCCTCATCTGCCACTGCCACAGCCAGATAGTCTACGCGGTGGTCTTGCAGAGTCTTGGCTATCTCCACGGCACCGGCTCCGTAGGCATCTGCCTTTATCATGCACACGAGTTTGGTCTCGGGTTTCATGAACGAGCGGTAGAAGTTGAGGTTCTTGACAACGTTCGAGAGGTTCACTTCGAGAATTGTCTCGTGCACCTTCTGTACAAGCAGTTCGGTGATATTGTCAAATCCGAAGCGGCGTGCGCCCTTAATCAGAATCACCTCGTTGCGCAATGTCTCAAAGACAGTGCTGTGGATGAACGATGTAACATCATGGAAGAAGAACTTTTCTGGCACCTTTATCATGTCTGCATAATCCATAATCTGCGGGCCGATACCTATAATCTTGTTCACACCACGCTGCACGCTGAGTTTCGACACCTCCTTATAGAGCTGTTCGAGCGGTTCGCCCGTCTGGTATATGTCACTCAGGATGAGTGTGCGCTTACGTCCCTTATGGTCGGGGCGGCGGTTCATGAAGTCGAGAGCAATGTCGAGCGAGTTGATGTCCGAATTGTACGAGTCGTTGATGAGCGTGCATCCGTGCTGTCCTTCTTTCACCTCCAGGCGCATAGCTACCGGTTCCAGATTCTTCATGCGCTCAGCCAGAAGCTCGCGCGAGAGTCCGAGGTGCAGTGCCACGACAGCAGTTGTGACAGAGTTGCGCACCGAAGCCTCGTCGATGAACGGCAGGTCGTATTCGCTCTCTTCACCATTATATATATAATGTATGGTAGATGTGAAGTCCTTCTTCTCCACTTTCTTTACGAACAGGGCAGCCTTAGGGTCCCTCATCGACCATGCAAGGTTGTCGCCACGATAGTCGAAGCTCTTCACCACGTTGTCAACGATAGTGTCATCCTTGCAGTATACAATGGTCTTGGCATCGTGGAATAGTTGTATTTTCTCACGACACTTCTCCTCAAGCGATTCGAAATTCTTCTGATGTGCATCACCGATGAATGTCAGTACGGCTATATCGGGCTGTATGATGTCGCGCAGTGCGAGCATCTCGCCCGGTTCGCTGATACCAGCCTCGAATACTCCCACCTGGCTCTGCTCGTTTAGGAGCCATACCGACAGAGGCACTCCAATCTGCGAGTTGTAGCTGCGTGGCGAGCGTGTCACGTTGATTTCGGGCGACAGAAGTTGGTAGAGCCATTCCTTAACAATGGTCTTACCGTTTGAGCCAGTGATTCCTACGATAGGAATGTTGTATTCGTCGCGGTGGCGTTCGGCAAGTCGTTGCAGTGCTACAAGCGAGTTCTCCACACGCAGGAAGTTGGCATTGGCATAGGTAGTGGCATAGTCCAATGGCACATGTTCCACCACGAAGTTGCGCACTCCGCGTCTGTAGAGGTCGGAAATATAATTATGACCGTCACCACGTCCCGACTTCAGGGCGAAGAACAATGTCTCCTCGGCGAAGCACAACGAGCGGCTGTCTGTTAGCAGAAACCCTATGTTGGCGTCGGCATTGCCGAAGCGATGGGCTCCTATGAGCGTTGTAACTTTTTCAATAGTATAAGTCATATTCCGATAAATTGATATTATGTTGCAAACTTACTTATTTTCTCGCACATATAGGCAGATTACAGGAGTTTTTTTAGTAAAGAAAAGGAAAAGCTTTGCTTATTCAAACACATCTTCTACTACATTCTTTGGAAGAAATACGTTATGTTTAATACCGTCTTTAGGTGGATATTTTAGGAAAAGACAGTACACCACTTCCTTACCTTTAATGAGCGGAAGTCCTTCGCTACGTACTTTCAGGTCGGCAAACAGACGTTCTGCATAATCTGGTTCTGTCCATTTGCATTCACCAATGAGTATTTTCTTACGGTCCATTGATTCTGCCACGACATCAAGTTCCACTGATTTTTCGCGTGAAATGCTGCCCCACCAACGTCCTGCTACGTTCCAGAGTGTTCCGTCAACGACATTTCCGCTCACTGCATTACGGCAGAGTATTTCCCATCGGTTGGCTACAAATTCGTTCATTGTTTTCGAAATCATTTCTTCTACTACCTTGTCGCGTCCGAGTGCTATTAACGAACGGTTGGGCACCACATATCGATAAAAGAAACACATAAATGGATCGGCAACATGATATACACCCCGCTTGCTGCTGCGTGGACTCTCGCCGTATGGAATTTCGCGTTCTACAAAACCGAGATTTGTAAGTTTTTGAAGCGGACGACTTAGTTCTGTTGCAGGTTTGCCGAGCTTTGCTGCTATCTCTGATATCTTGTTTACGCCATTGCCGATGAGCGAGAGAAGCGTTGACGACAGTGTCGTTTGTTGAAAGTCGTCCATAAAGAGCCGTGCAGGTTCTTCGTATAGTGTCCCGTTAACATTCACAATGTTGTATTTTATAGCTTCTGCCATACTTGTTTCCTTTTCGCGCAGTTCCCAATAGCGTGGCACACCGCCCCATACTGCATACTCTTCTACTGTATTCAAGGCATTGGTCTGCAATATTTCTTGTAGGAATCGTACATGAATAGGTTCGAGTTTAATTATGTTATCGGCACGTCCATACAGTGGTTCAGCAGCGTTGAGCACAAGTCCCTGCATCATTTGTTGCGACGATCCGCATAGTACGATGTTATAGCGTAAGGATTTTGAATCGATTAGTTTTTGAAGAATCGACGGCAGGGTACGGTCGCTCTTGACAAGCAGCGGAAACTCATCCATACATAGGCAGAACTTCTCGTTGGTGCGATAGTTGGCTTGAGTTAGGAGCGATTCCCAGTCTGGATATTCCACTTTGTCAAAACCTTCGAACTTTGTGGATAGAAGACGTGCAAGCAAACGTCTCTGCTGGCTGCTCTCTGAATTGTCAGCCATAAAATATACGTCGTCATTATTGAACACACGCTTTATGAGCGTCGACTTGCCTAATCGTCTACGCCCATATATAACGCTTAAGCCAGTGTCTGCTGATTCATGCAGACACTTGTGCAGTCGCTTTTGTTCTTCTATTCTGTCTACAAACTTCATTTACTCAAATATTATGTTTTGCAAAAATAATGTTTTTCAAACATAATAACAAGAGAAAGCGACATTTTTTTATATTTCATCAATTGTCGTGGAATCAGCCTCGATAAACATTGAGTCGTCCATTTCGGCGAGCGACTTCTTTTTCTTGTTTTCCTTTGCTCCTGCCTTAAGCAGGTTGCGGGCGGCTGTTATTATGCTTGCGCCACTGTCGGCGGTTGTTATTTTCAGTTTAGCGATTTTCTTTATGGTGTCGTTCATGCTTGTCTCCACGTCGCTGAATCGCATACCGAAGTCCTGCACACGATCGATAACGGTGTTGGCGGCATCAATCATAGCTTGCTGGTTTTTGAGCTGTCGCACTTGGGTCCACATCATTTCCAGCACGCGCAGGTTCATGTACATAGTCTGCGGACCAAGTATCATCACTCCTTCGTCGTAAGCCTCGCGCCACAGTGTGCTGTCGTTGAGCAATGCAAGGTTTAGCGCACCCTCAATAGGCACGTACATTATGGCGAAGTTGAGCTTGTTGTATCCGCTTGGCAGATACTTGGTGTATTCCTTTTTAGCCAGTCGTTTCACCTGGGCTCTTACGCTTGCGATGTGCGATTTCAGATATTCAGTCTTCTCGGGAGTTCCGTCTTCGGCGTTCATGTATCGCTCGTAGTCGGTCAGCGACATTTTGGAGTCTACCACAACGTGGCGGTTGTTGGGGAAGTGTAGTATGAAGTCGGGTATCAGTCCCTTTCCGTCGTCGCCTTTGGCAGTCTTTCCAGCCTTGTCTTTCAGGGTTTCCTGCGTGTCAAACTGTTCGCCCTCCTTCAGTTCGAGGTCTTCGAGCAGTTGCTTAAGTTTCAGCTCACCGAAGTTGCCTTGCACCTTTACCTCACCTGTTAGCGCACGTGTCAGTCGGTCGGCGGTCTCGCCCAATGCCACACTCTTCTGCATATTAATCTTAATAGTTTCGTCAAGACGGGTTAGAGCTTCGCTCTGCTGCGCCTTCGATTTGTCGAAAGCCTCCTGCATATCCTTCAGACTTTGTTGCAGAGGGTCAATAATCTTCGATACCTGCTCCTTGTTTCGCTCACCCAGTTCTTCCTGACGGCGCTTCAGAATTTCCTCCGACGTAGTCTGCATCTGCTCGCGAATGAGCTGGAGCTGGTTGTCCACCTGCTCCTTGTTCATCTGCTTCAATGCCTCAATCTGCTTGTCGGCATTGTCCTTTGTTTGTGCAAGTTGCTTGTCGTGCGAATCCTTCAGTTCTGCAATCTGCTTGTCGTACGCCTCCTTGAAGTCCGCCAGTTGTCGGTCGAACGATTCTTTCATTTCGGCTTCTTTCTGTCTGTTGCGTTCAGTTTCGGTTTTGAGCGATGCTTTATAGTTGTCGGCATAAGCTTTCTGTACGTCACGTTCTGATGTCAGCGTCTTGATTTGTTCGGTCTGGCTCTTGCTTCCCAACAGATATCCTACCGCTGCCATGACTACAGCAGCAATGCCTAAAATAATGTATACTACCATATATTTGTTGTATTATAATTAGTCGTGTTGAGGTTATTTCTTCGTGTTTTCTTTTCGTCTTGAAGCCATAAGATTCTGCAATACCACGCTCAGTATCACCATTGTGATGCCTACATAGAAAGAAATGTTCAGCTCACGACCTTCACCGAATGCCGCGAAAGCTATGAGAATGGTGTAGCACGGCTCAAGGTTGTAGGTGAGGTTGACGGTGAATGCTGATAGTTTCTTTAGCACAATGATTTGCAGGAGATACAGACCTGCTGTGCAGAACAATGCCAGACACAGAAGCCACCATAGGTTGTCGCCTTCTGGTACTACCATTACGGGTTGTGACGAAGGATAAATCATCAGATAGAACGGTATGATGATGCTCACACCTATCAGTCCGCCCACCATCAGATATAATAATGCTGTGCGCGACTTGATGTCCTGGCAAGCCGTCTTGTTTGTTATGGCATATAGCGAGCACACGGCAGCCGATAGTACGCCGATGATGATACCCGTTCGATAGCGGGTGTCGAACGAGAATATGCAAGCCAGTCCTACAATGGTGATAAGTGCCAATAGCATATCAACAATCGAAAATCGCTTGCGCAGTATCATCGGCTCGAATATGGATGTGAAGAAGCAGATGCTGGCAAAACTCACCACACCGATTGATACATTACTCGCTTTGATGGATGCATAGAACAATATCCAATGTAAACCGAGCAATGTGCCGCAACCTGCTATTTTCAGAAATTTCTTGAATTCAATACGTGGCAAACCCGTAAATACGAGCAGAATCATCGTTGTGAATACGAGTCGATACCATGTCAGAGTTGTCTCATTGAGTGTAACGAGTTTGCCGAATAATCCTGTAAAACCTGCAAGCATTACACTCAAGTGTAGTTGTATGAATGCTTTCTTCAATCCTGTTTGTTCCATGTTCATTTGTTATTCTTTCCACATTTCGCCCAACATGGCTGCGCCTCCGAATCCGTATTCCTCCAATTGTGGAATACGCTGGCGTGTGACGCCTCCCAATGCCACTACTTTGTGGTCGATAATGCCTTGTGCCGATGCTTGGCGTAGGACTTCGTCGCTGAATGCCGAATGGTAGCCTTGTTTGGATATGCTGTCGTATATAGGACTAAGGAATACGTAGTCCATCTTTGGCTTGCGTTCTACTACTTCCTCTAATGAATGGCATGAGCACGACAGACTGCCTTGATGGTCGGCTGGAACGGTGTTGTTGCGGCGGTTGAGATGTATGCCGTGCAAATGAAACTCCTTGCACAATTCAAAGTGATCGTGCACAACGATACGTTGTAGCCATCGCTTGTTTACTGCCTCAAGCAATTGTCGGCACTCGTCTATTTGCGAGTCGGGCTTGCGAAGATGCAGCAGGTCGATGCCGCTCTCAAACAGACGGTTGATGGCTGAGGCTTCGTCTGTGAAAAAATAGGGTAGGGTGATGGCGATGGTTTTCATTAGTTGAGAATTATGATAAGTTGAGAGTTGAAAGTTGAAAGTTTCACATCTCAACTCTCACCTCTCAATTCTCAACTATATAAAAACTATTTCTTAAGTTTCTCGATAATCAGTTCGGCAACCTTCTTGCCTGACATGAGCATACCGCCGAAGATAGGTCCCATACGAGGAGTGCCGGCTACGGCTGAAGATGCCATACCGCAAACGTACAGACCAGGATAAATCTCGCGTGTGCCCTCTACTACCTGACGCTCGCCTTCCTCTACGTCGAGTGAACGCTCGCCGATAACGCCGCCAGTTGTTGTCTCAAGACGGATGCCGTTCTTGCGTGCTACAACCTTGCACATCTCTGAGTCGTGACCGGTACCGTCGATAACGCACTTGGCCATGATGTTAAGCGGATCGACGTGCAGACCCTCGCGCAATACCGGAGTCCAGTTTACTACAACACCGCTCACCTTGTTTTCCTTGAACACTACGTCCTCTACAGAGTAGCAGTTGAAGATAGTAGCACCGGCGTGTACTGCGTGATACAGCAGTGATGATGTGCTCTCTACAGAGTCGATGGTGTAGAGTCCGTCTTCAAACGGATGGTAGTTGATTTCGAAGTCGTTAACGATGTCCATTGCCTCTTCCTGAATAACAATCTGGTTGAACATCATTGCACCACCCCACATACCGCCACCGGGCGACAGCTTGCGGTCGAACTGTGCTACTTTCAGTCCTGCCTTGGCAAGATAGTAGGCTGCTACGATACCTGACGGACCGCCGCCTACGATAGCGACGTCGAGGTCGAGGTTGTTCTGGAGTTTGTCAAAATAGGTAGTGATAATACCTTTTGATACTTGTGTTTCAATCATTGCTTTATATTGTTAATTGTTGATTTTATTACTTGGTTTCGTCGCAAAGTGTGTGGCTGATGCGTGCAGCACAGAAGTTAGGTCCGCACATAGTGCAGTAGTTGGCGTCCACCTTGTTGGTTGTGCGATAGTATTCCTCGGCACGCTCGGGGTCGAGCGAGAGGTTGAACTGGTCCTTCCAACGGAAATCGTAGCGTGCTTTCGACAGGGCGTTGTCGCGTATAGTGGCACCGGGGTGTCCCTTGGCAAGGTCGGCTGCATGGGCAGCAATCTTGTATGTCACTACGCCTGTGCGCACATCGTCCTTGTCGGGCAGCGCCAGATGCTCCTTCGGAGTGACGTAGCAGAGCATGGCTGTGCCGTACCATCCTATCATAGCGGCACCGATGGCAGATGTGATGTGGTCGTAGGCAGGAGCAATGTCGGTTACGAGCGGGCCGAGTGTGTAGAAGGGTGCACCGTGGCACTTCTCTATCTGGCGTTCCATATTCTCCTTTATCTTGTGCATTGGCACGTGTCCAGGACCCTCGATGAATGCCTGCACGCCCTTAGCCCAAGCGCGTTCTACAAGCTCGCCCATTGTGTCGAGTTCGGCAAACTGTGCTGCGTCGTTGGCATCGTAGGTAGAACCAGGGCGCAATCCGTCGCCCAACGAAATGGCTACGTCATACTTGGCGCAGATGTCGCAGATGTCGTCGAAGTGGGCATAGAGGAAGCTCTCCTCCTGATGCACCTTACACCATTTTGAGATGATGCTGCCGCCACGGCTCACGATGCCTGTCAGACGTGTGTCGGCGAGGTTGATGTTCTTCAGACGTATGCCGCAGTGGATGGTGAAGTAGTCTACTCCCTGCTCGCATTGCTCGATTAGTGTGTCGCGGAATATCTCCCATGTCAGGTCCTCTGCCTTGCCGTTCACCTTCTCAAAAGCCTGATACATAGGCACGGTGCCTACAGGTACGGGGCAGTTGCGCAGAATCCACTCGCGTGTCTCGTGTATGTTGTCGCCTGTAGAGAGGTCCATCAGAGTGTCGCCACCCCACTTGCAACTCCAGACAGCCTTCTCCACCTCCTCGTCAATGCCCGAAGTGATGGCTGAGTTGCCGATGTTGGTATTGATTTTCACGAGGAAGTTGGTGCCGATAATCATCGGTTCCGACTCCGGATGCTTCTTGTTGGCAGGTATAACAGCGCGTCCTGCAGCCACCTCGTCGCGTACAAACTCCGGTGTGATACGGGTTTCGATGCCAAGTTCGCGGCAGTTCATGTTCTCACGAATCGCTACGTACTCCATCTCCTGCGTTATCACGCCCTGGCGAGCAAGCGACATCTGTGTGTCGCCCTCCTTGCGTGAGTCGATCCAAGCCTGACGCAAGTGTGGCAGACCGCGCTTCAGGTCGATCTCGATGTTAGGGTCGCTGTACGGACCACTTGTGTCGTAGATGTAGACGGGAGCGTTGGGTGTCTCAATGCGCTCGCCTCCTACAATCTTCACAGTAGGTTTCTGATGAACCACGCGCATGCCTACGCGCAGGTCCTTGTAGATTTCTCCCTTCATGTAAACCTTCTCTGAAGAAGGATAGGAGAATTTGATGTTGTTGTTCATAATGATGTAGTAAGAAGCCCCACCCCCAGCCCCTCCCCCGTAGGGAGGGGAGTGATGTGCTCTATTAGTTAATTTTATATTCTCGTATTTTTATTTTTTCTCTATATTTATTTTTTCTTGATTAGCCTTTCATACCACTCCCCTCCCTACTGGGGAGGGGCCGGGGTAGGGCTTTAGTTTTTTTGATTAGCCTTTCATACCACTCCCCTCCCTACTGGGGAGGGGTCGGGGGTAGGGCTTTAGTTTTTTTGATTAGCCTTTCATACCACTCCCCTCCCTACTGGGGAGGGGCCGGGGGTAGGGCTTTAGGGGTTTGGTTTTGTGCTTTTGACGAACCTTTTCATTTCCTCTACCGGATTCTCTGCATCCAGCACAGCGCCACTCACGGCTATGCCCGTCACTCCCGTCTGCATTATGGCAGGAATGTCTTCCGCCTTAATACCGCCAATCGCCACAATCGGCAGATTGATATTGGCATCGTGCATTTGCTTTACTATGCGCTGATAGCCTTCAAGTCCGAGAATAGGCGAGAGGTTTTTCTTTGTCGTAGTAAATCGGAAGGGGCCGCATCCTATGTAGTCGGCACCCTGACGGGCAAGTCGCTGTATGTCGTCGAACGTGTTGGCGGTGCCACCTATTATATAATGTGTACCGAGCACGCATCGCGCTTCGTCTACAGGCATATCGTTCTTGCCAAGATGCACGCCGTCGGCACCGGTTTCAATGACCAGGTTCACACGGTCGTCGAGAATGAACTTTGCATTGTATTCGGTGCACAGCTTGCGTATTTCGTGAGCTATAGGTCGCACCTCATCGTCCGTAGCGTCCTTCATGCGCAACTGAATCCAGCGGCATCCGCCTTCCAGAGCCATGCGTGCGCCGTCAGTATAGCCGTAGCGTGAGTTGGTATGAGTTATGAATTGTATCATCGGTATTGTTTATTTAGTGTAGTATGGGTGAGGATTGAAGAAGTGGTTAACGGGTCCGTGTCCCCGTCCAATCGCTACATCCTTGCCTGCCTCAAGAGCCTTATATAAATAAGTCTTAGCCATTCTTATGGCGTCAGCCATCGTATGGTCCAAAGCCAGATGGGCAGTAATGGCAGACGACAGAGTGCATCCCGTGCCGTGCGTGTTGCGTGTCTCTACGGTCAGCGCCTTGTATGTCTCCACCCGCTGTCCGTCGGCATACAGAATGTCGGTCTTGGTGTTGCCGTCGAGATGTCCGCCCTTTACCAGAACTGCGCATCCTGCTTCGTTGCATATCTTGCCAGCAGCACGATCCATGTCGTCAACCGTCTCAATCTTTATACCCGACAGGATTTCGGCTTCGGGCACGTTGGGCGTCAGGAGCGAAGCCAAAGGCATCAGTTCGGTGCGGAATACTTGCAGGGCGTCTTCCTGCATCAGTCGGCATCCGCTTGTCGAAACCATAACGGGGTCGATGATTACAGCCACGCCTTTGTATTTGCCCAATGTCTCGGCAATGGCGTGAATGGTATCGGCATCGTTCACCATACCTATTTTTACAGCCGTAGGGTGTATGTCGTCCATTACGGCACTAATCTGTCCGCCCACGATTTCGGGTCGAATGGCTTCAATGCCGTACACTCCTTGGGTGTTTTGCACGGTCACGGCTGTGATGGCAGAGGCTGCATACACTCCCAATGCCGACATAGTCTTGATGTCGGCCTGTATGCCGGCGCCTCCGACGCTGTCGCTTCCGGCTATAGTAAGGGCACATCTGTATTGCATAATTGTCGTTTCATATGTGGGGGCTGTTGCAAGGGTTTGCCGCAAATGCGCTCTGCAATTGTATGCAACTGTTGTCAACTTATTGATTGTACAGGATAGAAATATTTCCTACGGCGGCATTATCCGCTTCAGGTTCTACGGGTATAATCTCAGCAGCACAATACATGCTGCACCCCTAATTTCTTGTTTGGTTCGTCCGCAAAATTATACAAAAAAGCCGAAACGGCAAAGGAAATGTCATTAAAAACATTTATCAAAAGCAAAAGTTGTCGGTAAAAGTCTTGTGATATAAAAAAGGCATATGAAACGACCTATAACAGTTCGGTTTCATATGCCAAATCAAGATTAGGACAATTCTTAAAGTTTTCTCATTTTTCCATTATCACCTACTACATAATATGTATTACCTTCTATCAGGACGGCACGTCCGCGTCTTTTATTACGGTTTTCTTCGTTGTCTACATTTACGTCAATGACCTTACCATTGTAAAATGTTGATATATCCTTGAATATTGTATGTCCGATCAGCAGGCGTTTCACTTGGTAACGGTCTAACACCATTTGCAGCGAGTCTGTTGATAGGGGCTTGTATTTAGCTTCTTTCTTTACCAGTCCTCTGTACCATATTGGTCCGTCGTTGCTATACAGGAAAGCCGTAAGCGGTGACAAAGCCTTTCTTTCTTTTTTAGTCATGAACAGCGCCTTACTCATTTCCTGATTGACAAATGGAATTTCCAGATTCTTGTCGTAAAAATCCTTGCTTAATCCTGCGTGTACATACAGGCCGTCGCCTATTATCTGCATAGTGTTGCGAGTGCCCAACCAGCGTCCTAATTCTGTGTTCGAACCTACCAATTGTGGATATTTCATGTCCAGTCGTTTGGCTAAGACTTTGTATTTGTCCTTGGTATATCTTAAGTCATTTGCCATTACCAATGGTTCGTGATTGCCCAGCAAGAGCGAAACGTGGCCTCCGGCTTTAGCCGCTTCTTCTTCAAGTTTGTAGAATAGCCAGAAAATTTGCGGCACGTCTTTTCCTCTGTCGAAAACGTCGCCAATAATGACCAAGTGGTTTCGTCCGAAGTTCCAGCGCAGTTTCTTGTCGATAACGCCATTGCCTTGCAGCAGACTGATTACACAATCAAGTCTGCCGTGAGGGTCGGACATGACAAAGGTTTTCTCCGGTTTGTCATATTTCCATTCCGGTCGTTCTATAGAGTGAAGTCTAACTTTAAAAGAGTTGTTTCCTTTATGGTCGGTCACTCTGAAGCTATAGTTCTTAGACAGTTTGGTATATGTCTTGTCTTCAATTTTCAGTTTTTTGTTTACGCTTATCACTCTTACGCTACCGTCTGGTTGGTAGAGTATGTACGGTCCGTCGACCGAAAGTTTTTCTTTTTTCTGTTCTTTATGCTTGTCAGCAGGTTGGTAAGTTCCGGCTATAACACCGGAACTTACTGAGAAAAGAAAAAATACAGATAATAAAGTTTTAAACAAACGAGTTTTCATATTGGTACTGAATTATGTATTATATGTTATTTATGTTTTGTCAATGCAGTTCATATTCTGGGTTTTGCACCATATTTTCGTTGTATTCCATCTCGTGCTTCGGCACGGGCAACACAATCTTATAGTAGTTCCAGTCGAATGAGCGTGCTTCTTCGGGCACTTCGCTTAGGCAGTCAGTGCGCACTACCCGCTTGTTGTTTCTCATCAAGTCGAAGAATCGCTGGCCTTCGCCCCAGAATTCTATACGGCGCTGTTCAAGTACCAAATCCAATGTGATGTCTTCGTCAGCCACATCGTCAAGATTTTCGCCCGTACGTGCATATATAGGGGCTAAGTATTTGCGTGCGTTGCTTATGTCACCTCTCTTTACAGCCGCTTCGGCAGCATTTAGATACAGTTCCGACAGGCGGAACACAGGGATGTTGGCGTCTTCGTAGCTCTTGTCGCCCTGGGCAGGATATTTCAGACAGAACGGTTTGCTGCTGCTTGCAGTTGACACCATCTGTCCACGTACGTCGTTAGGCTTTTTCTTCAGATACTTCTTCCAGAACTTGTCGGTAGCTATCATATTGTATTTGGTGCACAGATAACCTATTGACGACTTGCCCGGACTGTCGCTCGTGAGATTTACGATTTCGAACAGAAGTTCGCTATTGAACGGTGTCGCCCATATCTTTGCGTATTCATCGTTGGTCCATAGCTTATAGCCTGTTGATTCGGCTCCCTTTATAGCTTCGGCAGCAGTTTCCAAGGCCTCCTTGTCTTTGCCCATATACAGATAAACGCGGCTTAACAGGGTCATTGCTGCCCATTTGTTTATTTTGCCTTCTTTCTTTACATTGCGTAGTAAGCCTATGGCTTGTGTAAGGTCATCGACAACGGCTTTATAACACTGGGCTGTGGTGTTGCGCGATGGTTTTACATTCTTGTCGTTCACCATTTGGTCGATGATAGGCACTGCAAGCGACGCTCCGTTGTCCTTGGTGTATGGATAGCCATATAGACGTGTCATGTCAAACAGCAGCAAGGCACGTATAGCCAGTGCTTCGCCTTTCAGATCGTTGTAATAAACCTGCTCTGTCAGACTCTCCATTTTAGGAGTTGTGATAATGCGGTCGGGAACAAGCTCTATCTTTTCTATATCCCTCAATAGGATGTTAATATTCTTACCGATGCCATAATACACTCCCCAGAATCCGCTCGGACCATTGGTCTTGTTGTACTTGAATGTATAATAGTTGACATTGGTGCTTGTCGACTTATATGATTTCATGTCGTCGCCGGTTAGGTCGCCATAGCACATCATGTTGGCTCCATAGTAGTTGGACGATTGCATGCTGCTGTAGGCACCATTGAGCACAAATTCAAAATCTCTCAGTTCGGTCAGCGAACCGTCTGTCTCGATAGCTGTCGAAGGTTTAAGGTCGAGCCAGTCGTTGCCGCAACTGCTTAGCAATGCTGCGCATACACCTATTATGATATATCTTATTTTTTTCATCGTTCTGTTCTTTTAAAGTGTGACGTTTTAGAATTTTATTTCCAGTCCGAATGTACAAGTTCTCATGGGCGGTGTGTCCCAGCTTGGCGATGAACCCGATTCTGGATCGATATAGCTGTAGGCTGCCCATGTCAGCAGATTGTTGCCCGAAGCGTATAAGCGTACTTTGTCAAGGCCTATTCTGCGTATCAGATTCTTGGGCAGTGTTATGCCGAATGTCAGGTTCTTCAATCGCAAGAAATCGCCGCTATGCAGTCGGCGTGATGTAGAGTAGTCGGCCATTGAGACGGAACGTCCTATTACAAAACGTTCGATATTGGTATGGTCGCCTTCTTTCTGCCAGCGTTTGCGGTAGTAGGTAGGTATGTTTAGAGTTCCGTCGCCACCATGTTCCAGTTTGCCGGCACATCCGTCATATTTCCATGCTCCGAGCGAGAAGTTCAGGTTGAAGTTGAAGTCAAACCATTTGTAGCTGAATGAGTTGCCCAATCCGCCGGTGATGGTAGGGTCGGCACATTTCAGTATTACCTTTTCGGCTGCTCGTGGGTCTTTGGTTGTTTCGCGGTTCAGTTTGCCTTTTTCGTCGGTCGTGTTCTTGTAGAACATCGGTTCGCCGTCGGCAGGGTCGATGCCTGCAAATTCTATCATATAATAGGTAGAGTAGGGCAGTCCCACCTTGCGTATCATTGAGCCGCTTGTCACCTGCTTGAGGTCGCCGTCAAGTTTCAGTATCTTATTGGCATTGTGTCCTAAGTTGAACGAACTTGTCCAGCGGAAGTCCTTGGTCTTTATATTAGTTGAGCGCAGTTCCAGTTCATAACCCTTGTTCTGCAGCTTGCCAATGTTTGAGAGGTAGCTTGAGAAACCAGTGGTCAGAGACAGCGGTCGTTCGTAAAGCAGGTTCTTGGTTGTGCGTATGTAGTACTCGAATGTTATATTAAGTCGGTTGTCAAAGAGCGCGAGGTCGATGCCTGAGTTGAAGTTGTAGTTTGTCTCCCATGTCAGGTTTTTGTTTTCCAGCTGCGACTGCGATATTCCCGGATTGTTGTTGTAGTTGCTGGTAATGCTGCTCAGTCCCAGGTATCCGTAATAGGTAGATGGCAATGTGCCGTTGACACCGTACGATAGGCGAAGCTTCAAGTCGTTCAGCCAGTTCTTGGTTGGCTTCATGAACTTTTCGGCGCTTACTCGCCATGCGCCCGATATCGACCAGAAGTTGCCCCAGCGGTTCTCTCTTGCCAGGCGTGAACTACCGTCGGTTCGCCAGCTTGCACCTGCGTAGTATTTGTTGTCGTAGTCGTAGTTGACACGTGTTATGTACGAAACGATGCGTGTGCAGCTGTTCGAGCCGCCCATGCTTTGATACACTACACCGTTGTTTATCTCTGGCTTATCAGTACGTGCGAAGTTGGAAATAGTTGTACCCAGTCCGTCCGATTCTTTGCTGTTAATCTCGTATCCTGCCAGGAAGTCAAGGTTGTGCTTCTTGTTCAGTTTCATCTGATAGGTCAGGATGTTCGACCACGTCATGTTGGTAACATCATTGTAGTCTTTGCTGAAACGTCCGTTGTCGTCGTCACCGTCGCTTGTACGAGGGTCTTTCCATGCGCGCGACTTGTTCATCACGAAGTCGTAGCTGTAGGTCGATGTAAACTTCAGGTTTTTCCACAGATTGAATGTGGCATAGACGGTGTTGAACGATCGGGTTGCGTATTCCTTCTTGAAGTTGTAGGTGTTTGACAACACTGGGTTGCGGTCGGCCAGTTTTATCAGTTCGCGGTTCCATGTTCCGTCTTCGTTCCATACGGGGTCGGACGGAGTGGCGCCGTTGCGTGTGCCATATATAGGCGAGGTGTATGAGCCTCCCTCAGAATAAGTGTCTTGATTTACCTTCGAGAACTGAATTTTGGCACCGATGGTCATCCATTTAGCCATTTGATATTCTACGTTCAGACGGGCAGAGACGCGCTCCAATCCCGAATTGATGGTTACGCCATCCTGCTTCATATAGCCTAAAGAGGTGTAGTACTTTATTCGCTCCTGACCTCCTGATGCTGAGAATTCATAGTTCTGATGGCTGCCATTGCGGAACAGGTAGTCGTCCCAGTTGACAAATCCACACCAAGGTATCGGTGCGTATTGGTCGATGTTGGCATCGGCATAAGCCCATGCTTCGTTCTCGGTCATGTTCTGATGCAGTCCTTCTTCGTCGTCGGCACTGCCTTTATAGCTCAGAGCATAGTTGCGCAGACCTTCGTGTATAAGGTTGCGGCGTTCTTGTCCGCCCATGATTTCTCTGAACGGTACGGCAAATTTAGAGAATCCCCAGTCTGACTTGAGTGAGAATACAGGCTTGCCGGTCTTGCCTTGTTTGGTAGTGATAATCACCACGCCGTTTGCTGCACGCGAACCGTAGAGCGAAGCAGCCGCAGCATCCTTTATGACGGTGATGCTCTCAATGTCGGAGGTGTTAAGTGTAGACATGACGTCCAGACCCGAGTCGCTGCCAGAAGCACCGATGTTGCCCGACAGTACGGGCACGCCGTCCACTACATACAGCGGAGAGTTGGAGGCATTGAACGAGCCCATGCCACGTATGCGTATTGAAGTGGAAGCGCCCGGAATGCCCGAACTTGAGCTTACACTCACGCCAGGAGCGGCTCCTTCGAGCATCTGCTGGAAAGACACGTTTGGCACGTCCTTTACGGCTTCAGTCTTTACGATGCTGGCAGATCCGGCGTACGCCGATTTCTTGAATGTTCCATATCCTGTTACTATGACTTCCTCCAGCAGATTGTTGTCGACTTTTAGTGTTATGTGCGCTGCTTTTTCGGCTACGACAGCCACTTCTTTTGGTGTAAAACCTATGTATGAAACTGTCAATACGGCCTTCTTGTCTTTCACTTGTAGGTTGAAGTTACCGTTGATGTCGCTCACGGTGCCATGCTTCGTGCCTTTTATGAATACATTGGCACCAATGATAGGCTCACCGCTCTCATCGGTCACCTTGCCGAGAATTGTGTACTTTTTGTTTTCTATAGTAGTGGTTTTGGTGTTGTGTGGCTTGTTGGTATTATGTGTTTTTGCCTTGTGTATTGTGATTACACCATTATGGACAGAGTAAGCCAGTCCGCTGTTTTGCAGACATTTATCAAGTACATTGGAAATTGGCTTGTTCTTTACGCTCAGATTTTCAACACGTACATTTTTTGTGTCGTTTGTGCTGTAGATGAAGGTAAAGTCAGTTTGTTTCTGGATTTCCCATAGAACATCACTTAGTGTTACGTTTCTCATATTTACCGTAACAGTGGCTTGAGCAAACACGGATGCCCGTATCAGCCCTGAAGTAGTGAAGCAGAGAAACAGTAGCGCCATGATGAAGCGCTTTCCAAGTCTCTCTTGTCTGTAAGCATTGCGTCGTTTTTCCATAATGTATTATTTATGATTAGTATGTATTTTGATTGTTTTGCCTTTGGTTTCTATCTTGACACTGCCGGTGTTTCTCAACAGTTCAAGTAGTGGGCTTATTTCCTCATAACGGTTTACGTAACATCCGAAACGTAGGTTCTTGGCTTCCTTGTCGGCATAGACTATGTCCATGTCATACCAGCGCGACAGAGTTTTCATGATGTCTTCAAGCCGTTGGTCTTTAAACTTAATCTTTCCGTGTATCCACGAAGTATAGAATGCAGTGTCAACGGTTTTCACATCTATTTGGTTAGCGCCCGGAGCTATTGATGCCTGCTGCGATGGCTTGATGATGCGGCTGTTGCCGTTGCCGGTACGTACACGCACGCTGCCGCTTACCAATGTTGTTTGTCGAGGCTCGTCTTTGTATGCCGAAAGGTTGAATGTAGTGCCTAATACCTCCACGTCCATTCCATTAGCATTGACTATAAATGGCTGGCCGGTCTTGCTTACTTCAAAATAAGCTTCGCCGTCCAATTCCACTTGGCGTGTTTTAGAGCCGAAACTTACGGGGTATCGCAACGAACTCATCGAGTTGATATGTACCCTGGTGCCATCGCTCAACACCAACTTGTATTCACCTCCACGTGGCACGCTCACCTTATTATATGCTATCTTGCCGTCAGCAGCATTTGCCCCATGTTTGTAGTTCAGGGTGGCGGAGTCAATCTTTATCAGCGTTCCGTCCGATTCTTCCAGTCTTTCTCCTTTAGTGGCTATCAGGTCTACTATCTCGCCATTGTCAAGTGTGAGAGTGGCTTTTGTCGAACCGGGCAGAATCTGTTCGGTGGCTGCGATTGTCTTGTCGTTTCTGTTCTCGTTTATAATCTGGAAGGTTACAAGTGCAGCTATGACGAGAGGCATTGCCAGCATTGCAGCATATCTGCATATTCTTAGCACTCGTTTTCTGAAGCGGTATTTATGGATTCCTTCATTCACCTTCTCCCAACCAATGTCTGTGTTGAATGAATTGCGTCTGCGTAGGTTTGCGGTAATGTTCTCTTCATTACGTATTTCCTCGAAGAGCCGCTCGTTTTCAGGAGATTCTTTTCTCCAATTTTCAAGTCGGATTTGCTCTTCCTTGTCCAGTTCGCCGGATATTTGTTTTGCAATAAGCCGGGCTATCTCAAAATATTGATTTATCATAATTCGCCTGTTATTGGTGTTCTTTTATACTAATAACAGGTGAAACAAAAAAGGGGGTGAGTCTGATTGAAGTTTTTTTGATTTTTTTTCTGTAGCCTGATTACAGATATATGAATACGAGGTAATAATAGTCCTTCAGATATTCACGCAGTTTGCGATAGGCTGTCTTCTTCTGTGAGTGTACAGTCTCTCCCGATACGTTAAGTGCATCGGCTATTTCTGGATTGGTCTTGCCTTCAAGAGCCAGTTGCATGATGTTTCTCATCTGCTGAGGCAGCTTGTCGATGGCATCAACAAGAATACGGTAACTTTCTTCGGCAATGACCTTGTCATGGAAGAAACTTTCCTGGGCTTTGTCCAAAACCTTACGTTCGTATTCGCTTACCACTTTTCTATGTTCCAAGGCATTAAGCGCCTTGTTGCGTACAGAAGTGTATAGATAAGCCTTCACTTGGTGTAGGTAGACAAAGTCTTCACGGTGTTGCCATTGCTTTACAAAGCATTCCTGAACTATGTCGGCTGCCATTTCTTCATCTTCTACATATTGGTTGGCAAACATACATAATGATACGTAATAATTATCAAAGATAAAGCGAAACTGTGCTTCATCAGTCAATCTGATCTCTATGTTTTCTGTTGCGCTAATCACCTTTTGTAGAAAATACGGTTAAAATACAAATTAGAAGATGTTGTTTAAATGCAAAGGTACAATTATTCTTTGAAATTTGAATTGTTACCCATTAAAAATCACATCAAACTCTCACCATCTCACCATCATAACACAACACCCGGACAACGCTCTGCAATACAATATTTGCATTTTTATCGCTCAATACTGCGAGTTGAGCGCGCGAAGAAATCTTTAGCTCGAAATTCGTGAGTTTTGAGCGTGCAGGTGTTATTGTGCTTTTTATCAGTGTGTTATGCGTGTAGGTGTGGCGAGTGTGCAAAAAATAGATTAGTGAAAAAGCTCCATTTCATTTCAAATGTACTACTTTTGCTTTCCATTAGGGCTACATTTGCAATGCAATTTGGCTACAGTTGACTTGCAAATGTAGTCCTTTTGCAATGCAAAGAAGCTCCATTTGAAGGGTTGAAGAGTCACCGACGCTGCCAAACACTATAAAAACCGCTTCTGAAATCTCTGGAATCAAATTTTTATTTGTAACAAAATTTTACTGTATGTACGATATTTGCATGTATCTTTATTTGTTTCGATATGATATTATATAATAAGGTGGGGCAGATTTACAGTGTTTGGAAGCCATTATGGGTGGGTCTTTGTGCAGAAAAAGATTGTAGAATGAAAAATCAAGGCAAAAGCGCTTGAATACGTGCTTTTGCCTTGATTTTGGTCAATTTTGAGCTAAAAATGCAAGTTTTTTAAAACTTTTTCGTCAAAACTCTTGCACGGTAAGACTTTTTGTTATACCTTTGCATCCGCTTTCGAGAACGAACGAAACCTTAAGCAAAACGAGATTAAGTAGTGTTCGGGAAGCGAAAAGAAAGCTTGTGCAAGTCGAGCGCAATGAAGCTTGCTTCAATTGCCGAGGCGCAGCCAAGCTTATGAAAAGAGTTCTTTGAAAAGATTTACATAAACAGACAAGTAGTACAAGAAGCAAGTCTTACATTATTTATAATGTGTAGATTTGGGTAATATACATACCGTTAATTCATTAAAAGATATACGGAAGCGTTCTGAAACAGATACAAACAATAAGCAATGTTTCACTAAAGCTTAGTAAGGCCTAGTAAGGCTCAGCAAGGCTCAGTCGAAAAATTGCCTAGTAAAAGATATTTTACAATGTAGAGTTTGATCCTGGCTCAGGATGAACGCTAGCTACAGGCTTAACACATGCAAGT
>URQS01000008.1 GCA_900550035.1 uncultured Prevotella sp.
CGAGGTCTGCGCGACCCTTAACCTCCTCGAGCACTGCCTTAGCGATAGCACTTGACAGAGGAGAGTGATGATCGTACTCCATAGAGCTTGTAGCACGACCTGAAGTGATGGTACGGAGAGCGGTTACATAACCGAACATCTCTGACAGTGGCACCATAGCCTTAACGATACGGGCGCCAGAGCGAGCCTCTTCCATGCCTTCTACCTGACCACGACGCTTGTTCAAGTCGCCGATTACGTCACCCATGTTCTCCTCAGGAGTAACAACCTCTACCTTCATGATAGGCTCCATAAGAACCGGACCTGCCTTCGGGCAACCGTTCTTGTAAGCATTGAGGGCAGCAAGCTCGAATGACAACTGGTCAGAGTCAACCGGGTGGAATGAACCATCGGTGAGGACAACCTTCATACCCGTCATAGGATAGCCACCGAGGATACCGTTCTTCATGGCGTTCTCGAAGCCCTTCTGAACTGAGGGGATGAATTCCTTAGGAATGTTACCACCCTTAACCTCGTTAACAAACTGCAAGTCGCCTTCCTTGTAATCCTCGTCCTTCGGACCGATTGTTACGATGATGTCAGCGAACTTACCACGACCACCAGACTGCTTCTTGTAAACCTCGCGGAGCTGTACCGGCTTAGTGATAGCCTCCTTGTAGTTAACCTGAGGCTTACCCTGGTTACATTCAACCTTGAACTCACGCTTCAGACGGTCGATGATGATGTCGAGGTGAAGCTCACCCATACCAGAGATAATGGTCTGACCACTCTGCTCGTCGGTACGAACGGTGAATGTCGGGTCCTCTTCAGCGAGCTTGGCGAGACCGTTATCGAGCTTAGCGATATCAGCCTGGCTCTTCGGCTCAACTGCGATAGAGATTACAGTATCAGGGAATGTCATTGACTCGAGCACGATAGGATGTGCCTCGTCGCAGAGAGTATCACCTGTGCGGATATCCTTGAAACCTACACCTGCGCCGATATCACCAGCGTCGATTGACTCCATAGGAATTTCCTTATTTGAGTTCATCTGGAACAGACGTGAGATACGCTCCTTCTTACGTGAACGTGGGTTGTAAACGTATGAACCGGCAACAACCTTACCTGAATAAACGCGGAAGAATACCAGACGGCCCATGAACGGGTCGGTAGCAATCTTGAACGCAAGAGCCGAAGTAGGCTCGTCCTCAGAAGGCTTACGATCCTCCTCTTCCTCAGTGTCAGGGTTTGTACCTACGATAGCGGCTGTATCGAGAGGTGAAGGAAGGAATGCGCAAACGTAGTCAAGAAGCGGCTGAACACCCTTGTTCTTGTATGAAGAACCGAGAAGCATAGGAGTAAGTTCCATTGAGATTGTACCCTTGCGGATAGCTGCGATAAGCTCCTCCTCAGTGATTTCCTCACCCTCGAGATACTTCTCCATGAGAGCGTCGTCGAAGTTGGCAGCAGCTTCTACCATCTTGTCACGCCACTCGTTAGCCTCGTCAACGAGGTCGGCAGGAATTTCCTCAACGTCGTACTCAGCACCCATTGTCTCGTCGTGCCACAGAATAGCCTTCATCTTGAGAAGGTCAACTACACCCTTGAAGTTCTCCTCAGCTCCGATAGGAATCTGAATAGGACAAGGATTAGCACCGAGGATGTCCTTCATCTGCTGTACTGTCTCGAAGAAGTCAGCACCTGAACGGTCCATCTTGTTAACGTAACCGATACGAGGAACGTTGTACTTGTCGGCCTGGCGCCATACTGTCTCAGACTGTGGCTGAACACCGTCGGCTGCAGAATAAGTAGCAACAGCTCCGTCGAGTACACGCAGTGAGCGCTCTACCTCAGCGGTGAAGTCAACGTGTCCCGGAGTGTCGATCAAGTTGATCTTGTACGACTTGTTGAGATAGTTCCAGTTACAAGTTGTAGCAGCAGATGTGATAGTGATACCACGCTCCTGCTCCTGAGCCATCCAGTCCATTGTGGCAGCGCCGTCGTGAACCTCACCAATCTTATGAGTCTTACCTGTGTAGAACAGGATACGCTCAGAAGTAGTGGTCTTACCGGCATCGATGTGGGCCATAATGCCGATGTTACGAGTCAAATGTAAATCGCGATTTGCCATTTTCCTTTTACCTTATTATTATATTAGAATCTGAAGTGAGCGAATGCGCGGTTAGCCTCGGCCATACGGTGCATATCTTCCTTACGCTTGTAAGCACCACCCTGGTTGTTGTAAGCATCCATAATCTCAGCAGCAAGCTTGTCAGCCATGCTCTTACCACCACGCTTGCGAGCGAAAGCGATAAGGTTCTTCATTGAGATGCTCTCCTTGCGCTCCGCACGGATCTCTGTCGGAACCTGGAAAGTAGCACCACCGATACGGCGGCTCTTTACCTCAACCTGCGGAGTGATGTTGTCGAGGGCCTGCTTCCAAATCTCGAGAGCCGGCTTCTCTTCCTTAGCCATCTTCTCCTGAACTGCGTCAAGTGCATTGTAGAAGATTTCGTATGAGGTATTCTTCTTACCGTCATACATCAAGTGGTTTACAAACTTAGAGACCTTCTGGTTGTTGAATTTCGGATCCGGAAGGATCACGCGCTTCTTTGGTTTTGCTTTTCTCATTTTGTTTTGAAAAAATTTGTCTGCGTGGGGTTGTTTCTTACTGTTCTTCAACGCCCTCTCTTGGGCATTTACTCAACCTGTCTATTAACAATTCTCCAGCAAAACGATTTTAAAAAATACGTCCGACAATTAAATTATCTTCTGATTACTTCTTAGCTGCCTTAGGACGCTTTGCACCGTACTTTGAACGACGCTGTGTGCGGTTTGCAACACCGGCTGTATCGAGTGTACCGCGAACGATGTGATAACGAACACCAGGAAGGTCCTTTACACGACCACCGCGAACCAGCACGATTGAGTGCTCCTGAAGGTTGTGACCTTCTCCCGGGATGTAAGAGTTAACTTCCTTAGAGTTTGTCAAACGCACACGGGCAACCTTACGCATTGCCGAGTTAGGCTTCTTAGGTGTTGTAGTGTAAACACGAACGCAAACACCACGACGCTGAGGACATGAATCCAGAGCCGGTGACTTGCTCTTGTCTACGAGCACCTTTCTGCCTTTTCTTACCAACTGTGAAATTGTAGGCATAATTCTAATTTTTAATTTATATATTTTTTATTTCAATTGTCGATCTTATAAAACCGCTTATATCAAGCCGTTTTCGGGGTGCAAAGGTACGAACTTTTCTTGAAAATACCTAATATATAAAATTACAATCTTACTGCTGTGGCATAAATTTATGGTTTTACAGGCTATTTTAACGATTTGTTAACAATTCGAAAACAAATAAGCCCATCTTAACCAATAATTACAAATTGAAATCTCAAAAACTTGTAGAGCGTTGATACACAACCACTCCCCACTTATCAACTTCATCAAGCAGGGCTTTATTGCCGACACGGTTGCGCGCACACAGATCAATCTGCCATGGCAACAGCAAATCGTCCAGCCGAGCATCTATCATAGACAAATCACCGATAGTCAAGCGTTCGCCTTCCAGCATTATATCAATATCAGAGTTGGAACGGAAATTTCCTTTTGCCCTTGACCCATATATCAGGGCGCGCTGTACATTTTTTACCGACGACAAGACAGTAACAATTGCTCGAAGATTGTCGACACCTAATCCAAAGTCTCTCATTATTAGGCAAATATATCATTAGGAGTTGATGTCGCCAACTCATTCATTTTATAGTAAAAAGCTGTCAGCTCGGGATAGAACACATTCAGTATATTATCTACTACATCACAAGCAATATCCCCATTATAATTGTGCGATGTCTCGTTACGACTTTTTATCATATCCATCCATATCTGTCCGTCGGGTATTAGGTTCATTTCGAAGGCTTTGCGCGTGGCATCACGTGAACCACCGATACCATCATAACCTTGATACTCAGCATACGCTTTCATCAACTTCCACGACAATTCATGCGTAAACTCAAAACGTTGCACAAGCCCGTCACGCTCAAAATCATTGAGCGCTCGCAACTTACTCGCGTTAACAATTTCAGCCAAACGCGATAATGCTTTGTGATAACTTTCAAGTCGTTGTTCCCAACGTGATAAATCTGTCATGTCTACCGTTTATATCATATAATGTATAATGTTGCAAACTTACAGAAAAATAGCGAGAATCAGAACATAACAACAAAAAAAATGCAACAAAAAAGGCAGACAAGCTAAAATAAAAAGCCTGTCTGCCGCAATCTCTTTGTTCACTCGTTACTTAACGATTATGCCTCTGCCGGCTGCTCAAACGGAGTAGCTGTGCGTGGCTGCTGCTGTTCGGGCAGATTGATCTTGCCGAAGTTCTGCTCGTATTTTACGATATTATCGTTGAGGGCCATCAAAAGACGCTTTGCGTGCTCGGGAGCCATCACTACGCGGCTGCGAACCTGCGGCTGCTGCATACCGGGAAGCATGCATGTGAAGTCAAGGATGAAGTCTGAAGAAGAGTGAGTGATAAGCGCGAGGTTAGCGTATACTCCTACTCCGATTTCCGGCTTCAGCTCAATCTGAAGACCCTGGGGCTGCTGATTCTGGTTGTTTTCTTCCATTTTCTTATTTGTTTAGGTTTAAAAATACGTTGTTTAACTCAAAACAATACGCCCCGCGCAGCCATAACCTTGCATGGTTTGGCTTCGTGGGGCGTATGTTTGTAATGCAAAGATAGCATTTTGTATGCTAACCTGCAAATTTTTATACGATTTATTTCATTTTCAATTTCACAAAAACGGGATAGTGGTCTGACGGCAATCGGCGCTGTGCCGGGCGGAAGTCTATCTCCTGCGGAGCGTCGCTTGCCTTGTTTGCCTCATCTACTTTTGGCGCTGTCCAATAGCAGTCGGTGAGAATTGCGTAGTTGTCTACAAGGAATTTGGGCGACACAAACACGTGGTCGATACGGCTGTCGGTGTAGGTATCGCTGTTGTATGAATTGAAAGTGCCGTTCTCGGCATAGCGCAGACGAGCTGCGGTATAGCTGTCGCGGAGCAATCCCGAATTGGTGAAGATGGCATATATCTCGTTGTTTTGGTCTACATTGAAGTCGCCCGTGAGTACAACGGGGGCGCTGCCTGCTATCTCGCGTATCTTTCGCACAACGAGTTTGGCACTTTCTCTACGTGCCACTATGCCCACATGGTCCATGTGCAGATTGAAGTAGAAGAACTTCATGTGCGAACGCTTGTCCTCGAATTTTCCCCAAGTACATATTCTGATACATGCCGCATCCCATCCGAGATTGGGTCGTGTCGTGTCCTCAGACAGCCAGAACTGTCCTTTGTCGAGCAGTCGGATATTGTCTTTCTTGTAGAATATGGCGGCATACTCGCCCTCACGCTTGCCGTCATCACGACCTACACCTATATAGTCGTAGCCGTCGAGCGTAGCGAGCATGTCCTTCAACTGCGGATACAGAACCTCTTGTGCGCCGAAGACGTCGGGCTGTTCGAAGTTGATGATGCCGCAGACGCGTGGACAACGCTGCTTCCAACTGTTTCCGTTCTTGGCATCCGAATTGTTCTGGTAGCGTATATTGTACGAACCGACAAAAAGGTTTTGGGCTTGAAGACCAGCAGCTGCCATAATTAAAAGCAGCGACATGATGATTTGTTTCATTTCTTGTTTTTAGGTTTATTTTAATTATGGTTGAAGTCTTGTTCAACTGCGCTTGCGCTGCGCGTCCCATATCTCCCAACTGTTTATTATGTTCTGCCAAAGGATATAGCATCCGGGACCTACCGACGACAGTGGTGTGAGATAGGCGCAGGCTATCCATATTGCAAATGCGGTGTTCTTCTGCCCCAAAGCCTGACCGGCGTTGACAGTCTGACCGAAGCGCGAGCCTATCACTCTGCCGCAGGCAAACTGAAACAGACACAGCAGTAACGAACACACTGCTATAACCAGCAGGAATGTTATGGTCGTGTTTGCATGAAGGATGTTCTTCATAGTCGTACCCGACACTATGAGGAGCGAGCAACCCCAGAGATAGTACGACAAATCCTTCACCGACGTGATGCGCTGGCAGAGCCGCTGGGCATGATGCTTCACCAAGTAAGCCAATATCATAGGCACTACGAGCACGGTGAACACCTTATATAATATGAGCGTGAACGCCTCGAAGAAATGTATGTCGGCTGCCTTGTCTATCATCGGGAAGCAGACGGGTATGAGCAGTGCGGTGATAAGATTGGAGATGAAGGTGTAGGTGGTCATCTCCTCAAGGTTGCCACCAAGCTTCTGGGTGACAACGGCGGCTGCCGAAGCACACGGGCAGATGATGCAAGTGAGCACGGCTTCGGCAAGCGTCAGGCTGTCTCCCGTAAGATTAAAAGCCATGATAACTGCCACAACTGCCGCAACTGTCAATACCTGAAACACACCTATCCACAGATGCCACGCCACGGGTCGCAACTTACGGAAGTCGACCTTGCAGAACGTCACGAACAGCACCATAAACATGAACGTCGGCAGCATCGTGTCAAACACCGGTTCGGCTGCCCGTGCGAATCCGTCGAGCGCAGGCACGAGTGCAAAAATTAGATAAACGATTATGCCCGTGCCTATAGCCACCGGCAAAGTCCAGTCTTTTATGAATCTAATCACCTGCATATAGTCATTACTTTGCGTTAAGCAAGGGCAAAAGTACAAAATAAATGGCAATATAAAGGGGCAAATATCAATAAATATGGTTCATACGATATTAGCGGCAACAAATATACACCGGCTAACTGCTCAGGCTATGGCGAGGACGCTATAGCCTCCTAATAATATAAACAAAAAGATGGTTCTTCACAATGATGGAGTGATACATCCATTAACTAAAAGCTAAATGCAGGAGGAGGGTGTGTTCAAAAGTCAATTATATGGGCTGAAAGCCCAATAAGCACATAGCCCAAGGCAGCGCCTTGGGTTTACGGATTGATAAAAGCAAAACGCCCTGCAAGGGCAAAAGCATTGATAATTAACGCTTTTGCCCTTACAGGGCGCATTGTTATTTGGGAAACTTTTAGAGGGTGTGTCAAAATAGAAGTTAAAAGAAGTTTGGGCTTCGCCCGAAGTTAACAGAAGTTAGCGGACATATGTATAAATTGCTGAAAATAAAGCATTTGTCTGTTAACTTCCATCCATCGTAGATGGATTAACTTCTTCTTAACTTCCTCTAACTCCTATTTTGACTCGCCCTCGCTTCAATCAGTTTATGCCTCAAGCTTCTTCTCCAGACGCTCGCGTATTGCAGCGATGAATCCGGCAGAAGTCTTTGTCTGCGGAGTAACGCCTTCCATAAGTCCGGCGAGGTCCTTAGTCACGATGCCTTCGTTGAGCGTATCGAAGCAAGCAGCCTCAAGCTGGTTGCCGAAGTTGACGAGTTCGGGCAGATTGTCCATCTCACCACGCTTGCGCAGAGCACCGCTCCATGCGAAGATGGTAGCCATCGGGTTGGTAGATGTCTCCTCACCCTTCAGGTACTTGTAGTAGTGACGTGTCACAGTACCGTGAGCTGCCTCATACTCATACTTGCCGTCAGGCGAAACGAGTACAGAAGTCATCATAGCCAAAGAGCCGAATGCTGTAGAAACCATGTCCGACATAACGTCGCCGTCATAGTTCTTGCAAGCCCAGATGAAACCGCCCTTCGAACGGATAACGCGAGCTACAGCGTCGTCGATGAGAGTGTAGAAGAACTCCAATCCGCGCTTCTCAAACTCTTCCTTATACTCCTCGAATACCTCGTAGAAGATAATCTTGAACTGAGCGTCATACTTCTTAGAGATGGTGTCCTTTGTAGAGAACCAAAGGCTCTGGTTGGTATCAAGAGCGAACTTGAAGCATGAGTGAGCAAACGAACGGATAGACTTGTCGGTATTGTGCATAGCCTGAAGCACGCCAGCGCCCTTGAATGTGTGTACCACAACTTCCTCGTGCTTGCCGCTTTCGCCGTCGAATACGAGCTTGGCAACGCCCGGCTCGTCAGCGCGAATCTCAACACTCTTGTATACGTCGCCGTATGCATGACGTGCGATGGTGATTGGCTTCTCCCAGTTGCGTACTGCCGGATGGATGCTCGGGATAGTGATAGGAGTACGGAATACTGTTCCGTCGAGGATAGAACGGATAGTGCCGTTAGGACTCTTCCACATCTGATGGAGCTTGTACTCGTCCATACGCTGATGGTTAGGTGTAATGGTGGCGCACTTCACAGCCACACCAAGACGCTTTGTAGCCTCAGCTGCATCCTTTGTAATCTGGTCGCCGGTCTCGTCACGTTTAACAAGACCGAGATCGTAATATTCTGATTTGAGGTCGACGAACGGAAGGATAAGCTCATCCTTGATCATCTTCCACAATATACGGGTCATTTCATCACCATCCATCTCCACAACCGGAGTGGTCATCTGAATTTTCTTTTCCATAGCTATAAATTGGTTAGTGTTAAATTTGAAATGTTAAATGTTAAGTTATTGTGACTTTCGAAATGCTGAATGTTGAAAATTCCCAAAGGTCAATTCAACATTCAACATTTAACATTTATCACTTAACATTCTTATAGAAGTTCATCAAGCATCCGTCTGCCAGGATCTGACGCTCGTTGGCTGTCAGGTTCTGGAAGAAGAGGTGGATAGGCTTAACGCCGTCCTTGGTGATTACCTGAGCGTCAATCTCCTCCTTGCCTGCGAGCATAGCCTCGCGAATGCCAGGGATGAATACCTTGTCGCCCGGCTCGTAGTTGAACTCTACGTCCTTAGCGATAGTGAACGGTACGATACCCCAGTTGATACAGTTAGAGCGGTAGCGCTTTGTGGCATACTCGTAGCAGATGTTGGCATCGCCACCGAGCACCTTCTGACAGCTGGCAGCCTGCTCGCGTGCCGAACCGTCGCCAGGACGATTAGCGAATACGCATGAGCCGAACGATGTGTTCTCAGCAGAAGCGCCTACAGCCTTCAATGCCTCAGCCACATTCTCGCTTACATTACCCTCACGGCGTGCGAGGTCCTGCTTCTGTATCTCCTTGCTCAGTCCTACATACTCAGGTACGCGGCGTGAGAGAGCAAACTCAGAGAGCTTCAACGGGTTAGAGCGGTAAGAACTTGTCTCGCCTGAAGGAATGAGTTCGTCGGTTGTTGTCACTGGGTCGTGAATAACGGCAGCAAGCTCAACGAGCATGTTCTCCTGCATCGGATACATCTTAGGCCAGTCCTTGATGTTCGGACCATAGCGCAGCTCTGTCTCAGGACGAGCCTTGCCGAATCCGTTGTAGACGCGGCACTTGTAAATCTTGTCGTCGTAAGCGTATGGCTTGTGTGTATTCTCGTACTCAACGTCAGTAGCAGCTGTGATAACGCCACCATTGGCAGCTGTAGCTGCGATAGAGCGTGCGTCCATAAGGGCTACGAGTGAGAGCTGACCCTGACCCGGCTTAGAACCCTCACGGTTAGGGAAGTTACGGGTTGTATGACGAATACTCAAACCGTTGTTTGAAGGAACGTCACCAGCGCCGAAGCACGGACCGCAGAATGCGGGCTTCATCACAACGCCAGCCTCAATCAAGTCGGCTGTGATGCCCTCGCGTGTCACTGCCATCGAAACCGGTGTCGACTGCGGATAAGCCGAAGCTGTGAAGTAGTCGTTACCGATGTTCTTGCCCTTAAGGATAGCGCCAGCCTCAGCGAGGTTGTCGTATGTACCGCCCGAGCAACCGGCGATGATACCTTGGTCGGCCTGCACCTTTCCGTCAACCACCTTGTCAACGAGGTGTACGTCTACCTTATCACCGAAACGCTTCTTGGCGTCTTCCTCGATGCGTGTAAGTATACCTACCGGGTCGGCCTGAAGCTCATGGATTGTAACAGCGTTCGACGGGTGGAACGGCAGTGCAATCATCGACTCCTGTGTAGAAAGGTCGATGCGTATCATCATATCGTAGTAAGCCACGTCGCCCGGCTTCAGTTCGCGATAGTCCTGCGGACGCTCGTGGATGTCGTAGTGGTGCTTCACCTCTTCGTCAGTCACCCAGATAGAGCTCAAGCAAGTAGTCTCAGTAGTCATGATATCGATGCCGTTACGGAAGTCGATAGGCAGGTTCTTGACGCCAGGGCCTGCAAACTCCAGTACCTTATTCTTAACCACGCCGCTCTCGAATGTAGCCTTAACGAGCGAAATGGCAACGTCGTGCGGACCAACACCCTTCTTAGGTGCGCCCTCAAGCCATACCAATACTACCTCAGGTGCGTTGATATCCCATGTGTTCTTAAGAAGCTGCTTCACGAGCTCGCCGCCACCTTCGCCGACACCCATGTTGCCCAATGAGCCATAGCGTGTGTGTGAGTCAGAGCCAAGTATCATGTTGCCGCACTTCACCATCATCTCGCGGGCATACTGGTGGATGACAGCCTGGTTGGCAGGAACGTATATGCCGCCATACTTCTTGGCAGCCGAGAGACCGAATACGTGGTCGTCCTCATTGATAGTTCCGCCCACAGCGCAGAGTGAGTTGTGGCAGTTGGTCATTGCATAAGGCAGCGGGAACTCCTCGAGTCCACTGGCGCGTGCAGTCTGAATGATACCAACGTATGTTATGTCGTGCGACATCATAGCATCGAAGCGAATGCGCATCTTGTTGCCCTTACCGCCGTCGACATCGTGCGAACGCAAAATACCGTATGTGATTGTATTCTCGCGGGCCTCATCGGGGGTCATGCCCTGATAGTTGTCGCGGATTTCAGTTCCGTTGAGGAGATAGACTCCATGATTGATAAGTTCCACCATAATGTCAATGTTTTTAGATTTTCAAAATATAAAGTTAGTAATTATTTATCATTCTCCATTGTTTGCGTTAACAAAATCACCTAAAAGGTATTAAAAATACACTTTTTCGGTATATTTGTTGCAAATTATTCAATCTTTTCGGGTTATTCCGAACAAAAAGACAACCAACGCCAACATATCAGCACTGCCTCCAGGCGATATGTTCCGACTCACAAAGTCGCGGTTCATGTCTTCTATTCCTGCCTCCGAGAAGTCCTCAAGCAAGCGTCTTGCCTCGGTCTTCACTTGCAGCATCGTGTCGTAGTCGGTGCGATATACGATGTTGGTATCGTCGAGGTCGCACATGATACGCAGCAGGGTCTTGTGCTTTACGTACGAGTCGTCGCCTTTGATGCGTGTCTCGTAGAATGGTAGCCATTCGCCGAAGAGCTGGCTGTAGCCTTCGCGGGCATTGTCGAGCGCACTCTTGAGCTTGCACCCTGCCTGGGCAAGCTGCTTGGCACGGCTGCCATGTGTACCGCGGGTGTCGGGAAAACCATTGGCAAGTTGTATTATTGTCGTAGAAAGCAAGCTGTTCGGCACATACTCTTTCCCGTGAGTAGTAGTTGCCACTTCGCCTCTACCTATTATATATGTCGCTGCTGTCACTGCCAGTCCCATCGAGAAGAGTGCTCCCTTGTAGGTATTCACGCCTCCCGTCGAATTGAACATAGCCTTCTCGGCTTCGATGCCAATGCGCACTATGTCGTCGTGGGCGGGCAATTGGTTGCTATCGTAGCCCAGTGTGGCGAGCCTAACGAAGTATGGATGCATTGCGCGTATGCTGCGCATCATCAGTGCGTGATCCATATCGCGGTGTGCTCCGCTGTCGTGACTGTCTACGAGTCCCGGCTTTGGTGTGGTGTTCAGCTCTGCCTTCAGTGCCCGTGTTGCCATGTGGGCTACTATATAAGGTACTGTAGTCGGCGGAACGAGTCGTGCAGCCTGTGCGAGATGATTCTCAACTATCGCCTTGCGCACTCTCGATGCACTCACCGCTACCCCACTCTTCTCCAGTCGTGCCACTTCGCGCACGTCTGGCAGCATGCTCTTCATCAGTTCGTTGTAGCGTCGGGTCAGCGGGTCGTCGGGTTCGGTTCCCACGAATCGCACCGTTGCGCCCAGTGCCGGAGCTATATGTCGTCTGTAGAGATCGATGTCGAGTGTCATCTGTGTGTCGGACGCATCCGAAAGACACTTCAGAAAGTACGTTGGAAATGTGGTTGCACTGATTGAGTATTCGCTACCGTCGCACACCACTACATTGTCGAAGTGTGCCACTCCACGGCTGATAATAGCCTTTCGTTCGTCATAGCTGAACATCGAGCAGTCTTCTCTCACCACCAGTATATACAACGTCTCCACTTGCTGTGCCGCCTGCTCTATCAGATAGCGGTGGCCGAGTGTGAACGGGTTGCAGTTCATTATGATTATGCCGCTGGGCGGCATAATCGGTTGTGGGGTTGAGGGGTTGAGATGGTGAAGTTTGCCATTGGATTTTTCACTTTTCACTTTTCCCTTTTCACTTTTCAACTCTTCACTATACCTCTTTATTCCTCCAATGCCCGTTTCCATCAATATAGCTTTTGGCGCTTCGGCGAGGAGTCGGAACGACATGCTCTCGAACATCTGCCTGTTTTGCGGCTTGGTAAAGAGTTTCACACATTGATGTCCATCAGCGTTGGCTTGTGCTATCAAGTGCGACACAATCTGGTTAGCCACAGCCTCACCCTTGTGTCCGTCAGCCACTGCTACGCATTTTATTACGCCTCCTTTCAGTCCACCACCGGCTACTATTTCGTCGGTCGTCTCGTCGACGAGAGTGGCGTAGTAGTCTACATCGTCAAGACGCAAGCCGTTGTCGTCCAGAAACTGTTCTATGCGGCGACGTTGGCGCGGTATGGCTGGATTGAGCTGTATTATTTCCAATGTAAGATGCGGATTGTTAAATGTTAATGATAATCGTTAGTTGTTTGATTCGTAAAGATTTAAGTTTGCTGCTGTAGGGCATAGTCGTCAGTCATCTGCTTTATCCTTGCCCATATTTCCTCTTGTGTGTGCCATCGCATTCGCATGCAATATCTGGCTTCATGGTCGCATACGAGGCAGCGACGTGGCTGTCCTCCTACTCTGTCACGCGACACCGGAATGCCTTGTGCGTCAATCACGTCGATGTCGAAGAGTCGACCCAACGGATGTGTGTCCTCAATATCTACCGCCACGCGCTTGGCTTCAAGCAATGGCAGCGAGGTAATCAGATAGGCTTCATAGCCCGTATTAAGGTCGCGTTCTACAAGGCATTCCCCTGTTTCAGTTTTTAGTTCATTGGTTAGTAATTCAGTTTCAGGTAATAGGTCATCACTTATATTATATGCCTTTCGCATAGCCTTCACGGCTGCACGTGCTACAGTGAGCGATTGCTGATTACGCTTCACGCTTCCTGGCATAACCACCGTTAGACACACCAGTGTCTTTCCCGAGTGTTCAGCCATCAGTTTTTGCTGCATAGCATGGCGTGCGTCGCGGCTCGCCAGAAGTTCGTCAAGCGTAATAGGCATATTTTTCATTTCATGAGTATTTTATTATAGTTAACGAGTTGACAACAGACAAGTAGACAAGGAGATTTGTTTTCACCATGAATCTTGTACTATTATCATGCCACTGGTACAAGTCATCAATATCGTTTTGATGGCGATTTTTAAAGCGATTTGAAATGAAAAGGGGGGCATCCACCGCAAGGGTTTTTAATACTATCCACGTAAATACGACAACACTCCCTTCCATAAAATGCTGAAAAGAACCGCCTTCGATACTTACGCTCACGCGAGTGGTATGTATAGATTTAATTTTATGGCGTAAAGTTACATCATTTATACGAAACCCCCAAATTTTTACGCCAAAAAATTCGTATAAACCGTCATTATAGACTACTTTGCTTGACAAATGTAAAATCATAGGAGACTATAGCGTCCCCGCTATAGCCTGCGCAATCAACTATAACTTGCTGACATTCAGCTTGCGCAGACTACGGCGAGGACGCCATAGCCTCCTATGGGACACATCAACACAACAACGCCACAACATCTTTTAAACGACAATGGCGACAATGTTCAACAATATGATGAAACAGAACAAACTGTAGGAGGTTATGGCGTCCTATATGAAGGAAACATAACAATTATGCTCCTATGGTTTCCGTCTGGCTGTTTCTACGAGAATATTCTGTGGGAGAAATACCGTAAGTCTGACTAAAACACTTAGAGAAATAGCTCTGCGTAGAGAAGCCCACCATGTACATTACCTCCGAAACAGCAAAACGACCCTGCTTGAGCAATACTGCGGCACGCAGCATTCTCATCTGTCGGATATAATTCACAGGAGTATAGCCTGTGACTGCCTTCATTCGTCGATAGATAAGTTTAGTGCCATATCCCGTAAGTTTGGTCAATAACTGCACATTGAGGTCTGGGTCTGCAAGATGTTCTTCAATTATCTTTGTTACCTCCTTCATTACAGCATCCTCATCATTCACATCAAAAGGCTTGAAAGTATCTGCCGATGATTTTGACTGATCATCTTCGGTATTCTCAATATTAGCAATTAGTTCCTTTGACAGTTCTGAATGAGCTGTAGATAAGACCTGACTCTTCACCTCATATCCCGTTCTTATGATAATGACAATATGGCCACTTTCTGCTTCGTCAAACGACACTGCAGCACCTATCTTCCGCGCCCGTTCATTGATAAGTGCCAAAGAATGCTCACTGTAAGATCTGAATGCATAGCGCAGTTTCTCCGGTGTAAGGGTTATCTGCTCCACGTCGAGTCGAAGTACAGCACGTCCGTCAGTCTCTTCTGCATACAACACGGCATTTCCTTGAACAAGCGTATCATCGTCGACGAACTTCATTATAGCGTTCAGCAATCCAAGCATCGCAACCACGTCCATATCCATCATTAGCGCCGGAATATTTGCGGAGAAGGACATGCGAATACCGCATCCTTGCTCATGACTATCAGCAACTACCAACTGGCACAATTCAGTCAAGTCAAGCTGTCGCATGACCGGTTTGGCAGAACTATTGGACATAGCCAATGGCAAGTCGAGCGCCTCGGATGCCATCAGACAGATAGCAGCGCCATTATGACGTATCATATTGATATCTTCTTCATATTTACCATGAAGTTGAGACCTAAGATTACAAGAAGACGCCAAGACCGAGCCAGCCGACATCTTCAGTTTCTCTGACAACGATGCGAAGAATTCAGCACGTCTTGCACTTTGTTCCATAGCATCGTTGCGGGCTTGACGCTCACGACGCAATTCACGACGCATCCACACAAAGCGTACACCCCATGCTACCAACGCCAAGAACAACAGCAAATAAATTGCTTTAGCCCACCACGTAAGATACCACGGAGGAAGCACAGTCACCATCAATTCGTAGATAATCTTAGAAGGTTGTCCCTGCCCATCCACTATACTCACATAAAGCCTATATGTGCCATGTGGCAAGCCGTTAAACGACACCTGTAATCTTTCAGAAGAAAGAAGTGTCCAACGATCCCCCACACCTTCCATCCTATAGGCGTAGCGCGCAGGCAACTGCCCAGATTGAGGATTGTCAGAAAAAAGGAGCTTGAAGTTATTCTCATTGCTGCGGAAGGTCAGTTTTCCTTTGGCACCAAGATAATTCCGTGCGTCATTGATACACATAAGTCTGCCGTTCACTTCAATGCCAGTAAGCTTCAGTTTAGCGTGGTTTGTAGATGTCAAGTCATTCGTAGAGACTGTCATCAGTGCGTCTTCCCCACTGAGCATTACTCCTTTGCATAACTTGCCATCAAGATTGGTCCACGACATTTGTGAAACCATTGAGAATGCGTTTAAGCCGGAAAGCGAAAAAGCACTACTCGTACCGTTAGGGCGCAATATACAAACATCATTATTGGCTGTTATCCATAGTTCGTTATCAGCTGTACCAAGCGCCACGGGGGTCATACTATGGTCGACCATAGTAAATATATGTTGATTATTCAGCTCGCCATTGTTAAAGCGTACCACTTTGCCTGCCATTGTAGCCCATACTGAGCCACCTGCATCGGCTACTACTTTATCTATGGACGTTTCGTTCATCACATGACTAACATGAAATGACGTGACGTCAATACAGTCGATGCCAGCACTGTAAGAAGCCGCCCAAACACGTCCTCTATTATCAATGGCCAGACTACTTACATTAACACCTATAAGCGTTGAGCCAAGATGGGCATCGGCTTTCACATACCCCTGACTGGCAAGCAACCGTTTACTGTCAATGATAAATATTCCTCCAGCATAGGCAGCAACCCAGCATCGTCCCTTTCTGTCTTCAACAATATCATATGCCCAAGTCGCATTGTAATGCCCCGTGCCATCGGTGAGCAACACATTGCGTGGCATTGAACTTTGTGAATCGATAATGTAGAGACCATGATCAGTGCAGGCAATGACAGTGCCGTCAGACAAACGATGTAACTTACGAATACGATTGTGCGAGATGCTCCATTGGGGGTCGCCCTGTCGATACCACTTCGATGCTTTCCACCCATCTGCACTATATTGCATGCTAATCAGTCCGTTGTCACCGCCAGCCCACAGCGTCGTTCCATCAGCATCAATCAGCAAGGTTCCAAACGTATTGCCGTCGCCTCTGCCCGTGATGGAAGAAAGACTCCAACTATGAAATGGCTCATGAGCACGATGCACAGATAGTCCACGGTCGGTACCAACAAGAAGGTTGTTCCATTGGTCTTTAGCCAGTGCCCATACTATATTGCTCGCTAACGAATTCGTGATACGTATGTCTTGCGATATGCGCACAGCATTTTGTCCGTCGCTAAGCATGTATAGTCCATTGTCTGTACCTATGTAGAGGGTACGATTCACCTGACACAGAGCCTTGATAGAATTGGAATGTAGTGCCGGCACTTCTTTCAATGAGCGACCATTATAAAGGAACAAGGCACCTTCTGTGCCTATCCAGCAGTTTTTACCTTTGGCGTGAATCATCGCATTGATTAGCGGACGTTGGGCAGGTTTTCCAATGTTGACAGTTCTGACACGACCATTGCGAATGATATACAAACCATTCAGTGTTCCTACAAAAAGCCCGTCGGGCGTGTCAAGCAACGAATAAACTTGTGGCAATCGACGTGCAAGAACTTGCGATTTACCGGTCTGCATGTCGTATAAATCTACTCCATCGGCACCGCCAACCACAATCTTCGAACCTTTCTGTAGCAGGGCACGTACACAGCGTACACCGCCCGATGGAGGAAGCATTCTCAGCGTACGACGCGTTGCTACACGCAAACCGCCATCAGTACCTATCAGTATTGTGTCGCCAGCCAGCAGTACCGCATTGATGCGCGTCTGAAGGTCAGTACCCGTGAATAAAGCATAGTCGCGATAACCGTCAAAAGCAATGAGTCCTTTGTCTGTACCCATCCATGTCAATCCGTCGGGATCGGTAGCCATACATAATACAACTGGCGAGTTGCTTGGCTTGAAATTGACAAAAGAAGGCTGGGTGATAATCGTCTCACTACTTTTAGCTTGCAAGACGTGACATCCCAAAACAATGTAAATTAGAAATATATGTATGTATAAGAAGTAGGTTTTTAATTGTGTCATTGGATAAAGATTTTGCTTAATTGATACAAAAATAGCAATTTTCTTTGATACAGTAACACTCTACTCGAAAAAAAACAAACACAACGGCAGACCACGATAAATAGTCTGCCGTTGCATATTATTTCAGAGCTTGGTATACTCTCACATAGTCAACCTCATAGCGTAATGGGAAGTGCGCCAGGTCAGGCTCACCGCCATTGCTGCCGATGGCAAGGTTGAGTAAGATGTAATGACCAAAACCATCACGTGCGTTAGAGAAGGGATTGTCGTGATCGCCATCCACACCTTGATTGTGAGTCTTTGAGAGATCTACCTCATTCAACATTTCATCGTCAAGATAGAGACGGATAAAATGTTCGTCCCAGTCCATGCGCCAAATATGGAACTTCGATTCCCAATCTGCGTCCTTTGCCTTGAAATGAGTGAAGGGCGTGACACTTTCGTCCCAAGTAGCCGTATAGCGCTTGTCGGAACCCCAGCAAGCATTAGCAAGTATGGATGGAGCACCGTTCTTGATGTAGTACTCCATAATATCAATCTCGCCATTCTGAGGCCACTCTCCTTGGTTGCCCAGTGTCCAGATAGCAGGCCAAGCACCACATGCGACTGGTATACGAGCGCGCACTTCCATTCGTCCATAACGGAATTTAAAACTCTTCTGCGTTGTCAGACAAGAAGAAGTGAACTGCGCTTCACTACGAGAATAACGCCAATCTGTGGATTGTGGATTGTAGTCGGGATTGTTTACCTTCTGTTGCCGTCCTTCTATCACTAACAGTCCGTCGCTCACAGAGGCGTTGTCAGGACAATACCATTGCAATTCATTATTTCTTACAAAGCCCTGTTCGTAGGTCCACTTGTCCGATGGGCGTCCATCAACGTTAAACTCATCGTTCCAAACCAGTCGATAACCGGTATATTCCGTGGGTACAGCATCTTTAGGCAAGGCTTTCTTCGATGCATTATTATCAGTGGCTTTGTCTGGCACCTCTGTGGGTTTCTGCGATTCTGCCGGTGTTCCCTCGGCGTACGATTCGTGACATTGGCAGAATAGCGCCATTCCCAGGATTGGAAGTATATGAGATATTTTCATATTAATATGTTTTAGAATCATTTCCACAAATCGTTTTGTTCAAGACTGGGATTGGAGTCGATGTCAGGTTGTGGGATGGGCCACACATACTCCTTTTCGCCACGATAGTTGCGGTATTCATACGGGAATTTATATGTTTTGGCCTCGTTATTTACTCGGTCTACAGCATCCTTGAGTATGTGCCAACGATAGATGTCAAACAATCGCAGTCCCTCGAAAGCTGTTTCTACGCGACGTTCATGGCGTACGATTTCTCTCAGTTGTTCCTGCGAAAGGCCAGTGCCTTCCACGCTCTCCACACTTGGCATCTTGGCACGTTCACGCACCTGATCGATTAGACGTACAGCCTCATCAAAGTTGGTTCCTTTTTCTATCTCAGCTTCAGCCAACGAGAGCAAAACCTCGGCATAGCGGACGATATAGAAGTCCTGACCAGAGTCCCAAGAGTCGGAGCTTGAGAGTGCGGGGTTGAAATACTTCATCACATAAAGGGTAGAGTAAGAGTTGGCAGAACCGCCATAGAGGCTGGAATTGCCATTCCACGACATACCAGGCACAAAGAGCGTGGCTTTCAGTCGTGGGTCGCGATTCTCATAGCGTTGTGTGTTTACATTGTCCCAGTAGTTGGGCGAACCATCAGCATAGAAGTCAATTACTCGTTTGTCTGGGCAGGGCTTGCCATCGGTCATATAAAAAGCATCTGCCAGGTCAATCGTACCATTCAAGGCTTCAAGCGGAGCACCCCAATGTCCACCCAAACCACATCCTTCATTCTTGCCAGGACCCTGATAGCTTACAGACATGATAATCTCCGGACAATTCTCATTAGCCTCGGTGAAGAGTTGGGTGTAATCGTCAAAAAGGCGATACTTGCCAAGAGCTATCACTTTATGATAGGCATCAATTGCCTAATCCCACATATCATTGTAGAGCGCTGTACGGCCGAGGATGCTCAGCGCAGCTCCACGCGTGATACGATTGGTTTCGGGCGCATTAACGGGCAGAATTTCTGCAGCAGCCTTCAAGTCTTCTACAATGGCCTTGACAATGGTAGCTCTATCTGTCTTAGGTGTGTAAGCCTCGCTCATGCTTTGTGGAGCTGTGATAAACGGCACATCGTGGTAGGTCATGGTGAGATTGAGATACATCAGCGCTCTTATCACCTTAACCTCTGCAGAATATTGCTCTTTAGAGGCATCATCAAGACTGGTGCGTCCGACATTGGCAATAAACGAATTGCATCTCTTGATGGCTTCATAGTTGGCAATCCACCACTGTTCTACCAGACGCGAAGAACTGGAGTGTATTCCGTTGGCGATATCCCAACCGTTCATCCATCCCGACCAGTTGAAGCGGCCACCGTTATCGGTCATACAGTCCATGTTGAGTGGTCCGCAGCCGTCCCATTTGCTTTGGTTGGTAGCATCGTTGTAGAGGAATGGATTCTGCATGGCATCGTAGACAGCGGTCAGACCCTCATAGGCATCGTCAGCCGTCTGCCAGAAGTTACCCGACGAAGAAGCAGACAGTGAGGATTTCTGCAGGAAGTCGTCAGAGCATCCCGTGTTGAGCACAGCTCCCAAGAGGAGCGTTGCAATGATGAAAATATTATAGCGTTTCATGTTGTCTTTATTTTTAGAAGTTAATGTTCACACCGAAGGAGATAGACTTGGTGTTGGGGTGTATGTCGCCACGCATATCACCGCTTGCCTTCTCGGGGTCTTTGTTTTCAAGTGAGGTAAGGGTGAGCAGGTTGGTGGCTTGGAGGTATATGCGTGCTTGTCTAATGCCTGCCTGACGAAGCAACGGCATATCGAATGTGTAACCCAGCTCAACGTTCTTTAGACGCAAATAGCTAGCATTGTCAAGCCAGAACGTAGAATAGCGTTCGTTGAAGTTGTTGCCAAGACGCGGCATGCTACCATTGGGGTTGTCCGTGCTCCATCGGTCGAGCCAACGTGTAGTCATATTTCCTCCATTAGTGATGGTGGCCTGTTCCCAGTTGAAGCGGTCAACACCACTCACACCTTGCCAAAGCATTGAGAAATCAAGATGGCGCCAAGTGAGAGCGGCATTGATTGAATATGTAAGTTTCGGGAATGGATTGCCTATTATCACACGATCGCCATCATCAATCTTGCCATCATCGTTCACATCGTCGTACATGATGTCGCCGAGCTGTGGGTCCAAACCATTTGGCTTGATTATCTCTCCCTTGGAGTTGGTGCGCTTCAAGTCTTCTTCCGTGCGATAGATACCTATTGCGCGCAGTCCATAATACGAGCCGATGGGGTTGCCCTCACGGTTGATGGTATTGCCAGAGATATTATCGATGCCATGGTTATCGATGATTTTGTTCTGCACGGTAGACATACTTCCGCCCACTTGCCATGTAAAGTCACCAGCGTGGTCCTGATAGTTAGCCGAGAGTTCGATACCGCGGTTTCTTACCTTTCCTGCATTCTGTGTCGGTGCTGCGAGCGTACCAAGGAAGGTGGTGGGCATAGAGAGCTGCATGAGGATGTCGGAGGTCATCTTGTTGAAGTAGTCAAACGTTAACGAGATGCGGCTGCCCCAGAAAGCGGCATCCAAACCGATGTCAGTCATTGTAGTGGTTTCCCAACGTATGTCGCTGTTAGCCACCATGTTCTCTGCCATACCAATTGACGAAGTATTGCCGAAATAGTAGTTGTAGTTGGCTGCCATTGTTGGCTCATAAGCGTAGTCGCCAATTTCCTGATTACCCAACTTACCCCAAGAGGCACGCAGCTTAAGATAGTTCATTATCTTGTTCTCAGAGAAGAACTTCTCATTTGTAATAACCCAACCTCCAGAAATAGAAGGGAAGGTAGCATAACGATGCGACTTCGGCATACGTGAAGAACCGTCGTGACGGATATTGAACTCAACCATATAGCGGTCGTCGTAATTATAGCCTACGCGACCGAAGAACGACTGCAACGAATATTCCGTAGCGTTGCCCCATGACTGAGGGTTGCGTGTACCGGAATCGAGCTGGTATAGGTTGTCAGTGGCAAAACCTTGCTTGCTGCCGTTGATTGATCCATCATGATTCTCCTGAATAGAATGGCCGAGCAGGACATTCACATGGTGAAGACCGAAACGCTGATTGTAAGTAAGTATATTCTCATTGAGATAACCGTAATCTATCTTATGGTTGGCTGTGAGCGAGTTGTCATCACTCTTATAGATGAGATTGCCTTCGGCATTGTACTTGCGTGAGCGTTTGTTATACCATGAAGCATTGTAGATGTACAGCTTGTAAGCCAGACTGCTACGGAACTTCAATCCCTTAATGAGATCAACTTCACCGTATACATTACCGTCGAAACGCCAACCGTTTTGCTTGTTGTGCACCTGCGACATTGCCTCAATTGGATTCTTGAACTTTGAGAAACTGATGTCAGATCCGTCTTGATTACCATAGTGTCCATTGGAATACATCACTGGTACGGTGGGGCGGGTGAACCATGTAAGTGAGCGCATCAATCCGTTTTCACCGCCCATGCCACCATTGGCTGTGATGTTTTCTTTCGAGCCAGAGAGATTCAGTCCTATCTTGAATCGTCCGAACTGAGCATCAGAATTGGAGCGGAAGTTGAAACGCTCATAGCCAGTATGCTCCATTATACCATCCTGCTTTAAGTAGCCAATAGACATCATATAATGGGCATTCTTGCTACCACCACTTACAGACAGACTATGCTGCGTCATTGGAGCAGTGCGGAAAAGAGCATCCCACCAGTCAGTGTTTGCAAAATGGTCGGGGTCGGAGCCATCGCGCAGTTTATCCAACATCTCCTGAGTGTAGGTCTGTGTATTGTTCGACTCGTTGTACATCTTTGCCCACTCATAAGAATTGACATAATGGGGCTTAACGGTAGCCGACTGTATGGAGTAGCTGCCGTTATAGTTGATGCTTGGCGCAGTTTCACCACCACGTTTGGTAGTGACAAGAATTACGCCATTAGCCGCACGCACACCATAGATAGCAGCAGATGCAGCGTCCTTAAGAACGGAGATATTGTCAATATCACCAGGTGCCAGCTCTGCCAACTGTCCAATGGGAGCCTCAACACCATCAATGAGCAGCATAGGATTATTGTTGCCAAAGGTACCCACACCACGAATTCTAATCTCTGGTGAATCGGCACCAGCCTGACCACCATTGCTTGTAAGCGTTACGCCTGGCAAGCGACCCTGAAGTAATGCAGCTGTGTTGGCTACTGGAATAGAACTAATCTCTTTGCTCGATACAGAAGCGACTGAACCAGTCAGGTTAGCTTTCTTTTGTGTTCCGTAGCCCACAACAACGACCTCATTGATGCTCTTGTTGTCAGGAATAAGACGTATAGAGATGTTTCCAGTACCTACTTTGGCAGAAGACACCTTGTAACCTAAATAAGAAATATTTACTTGCTTTACATTAGTAGATACACTTACTGAGAAATGACCATCAAGGTCGGTAACAGTTCCATGTGATGTGCCAGGCACTTTAACAGTAGCACCCATAAGTGGCTCACCATTTTCGTCAAGCACTATTCCCGTCACAGTCTTCTGGCTTTGGGCCAGAATTGGGGTTGGCGTTATTAGAGCGGCCATCGTCATTCCCAACATCAGTAGTTTGGGGCTGACAAGATTAAATAATTTGTTAGTCATGTAATTTAAATATATAGGTTCTTAATTCTTATAATAATTATTGCTGTCCAAAATCTTTGGCTATTTTCATCCAATCTTCAGTCGTATTTATATATGTCAAGTTACAAACAACAACAATAGGACAATGCCTAAGAATGTAAATAGGTTGAAATTCTTCATAATTAATTAGGTTTTTATTTTTGGTGAAGTTATTAGCTGATTGCGCTTGCAAAATTAGGAAGAATAGTGGATGAGAACCTTAACAAATCGGACAAAAGCTATAACGTTTTGGACAAACTATGCATAAACAAGGTAGTCACAAGTTTTTTCTTCCATATAAAGTATTGCGCAATTTGAGGCGTTGATGCGTTTTTGTGTTGAGGTGTTGAGGTGTTGTTGTGTTGTTATATTGTTGAACATTGTCACTATTGTCGTTTAAAAGAAGTTGAGGCGTTGTGGTGTAGAGATGTCCCATATGAGGCTATGAGGTGGATGCAAATATTGTACAAGCAGTAAAAAAGTGTTACAAATAAAAATCTGATTATAGAGATTTGGAGAGCGGTTTTTGATGGTTTTTTCAACGTTCATCCCTACCCTACTGCTCATTCAAGCCTTCTTTGCCCTGCAAATGTAGTCCTTTTACAACTCAAAAGGGCTACAGTTGGAAGGCAAAAGGACTACAGTCTGAGTGCAAAAGTTGTCCTTTTGCAATAAAATGTAGCGTTTTTACGTTGCGACAATTCGCGCCTCAACGTCTCAATTCTAATAACTCATTGAGTATAAACAACATAACAAAAACCGCTCAAAACTCGAGAATTTCGCGCCAAAGATTTCCTTGTGCGTTCAACTCGCAGTTTTGAGCGGTTAGAAATGCAAATATAGCATGGAGCATGGCTCCTGTTGAGTTAGTGTTATGGTGAGAATGTGAAGTTTCAAACCATTACTTCACCTCTTTATACCTTATGTCAACAATTCGGGCAAACCCCTTATATTCCCATACACGGTCGGCGTCGCCTACCTTATCCTTCTTAAGCGAAAGATTAAGTCCGCCGTCTCCTACATTATAGAATCGGAGAATACCACCGTTAACACCAGTGTCGGATGTGTCGTACGAACCTATGATGAGGTCGTTCTGACGGTCGAGATATATCTGGCGGGTTGCCTCATCCATCTTGCCCAAGAAGCTTTGGCGGATGCCGGCACCAGTACCCCACGGTTCATCATAGCGATTGAACTTGAGCATCGTTACCTCTTCATTCGTGCCAAGATCGATTTCGGCATAAGCCTTCGTAGTCAGATTGTACGCATACACCTTATTCTTATATGCATAATATATCACGGCATACTGCGAACTTGCAGCAAAGCATGTGGCTTTGTCGAAATCGGGAGCCTGAATGTCCATAAAGGCATCGAGCTGCTTGAATTCGTCGGTCAGCAGACTGACAGCATACACATGGCGCTTGTTGCCGTCCTGCATGATGCTGTACACCGTTCCTGACGACTGGGCGGTGTTGAGCATACATACGAGATCCATACCTGTCTGGAAGCTGAACTTCTTTCCTTCGGCAGGATCAGCCAGCGGAGCGCATTTCTGGGTAATGCCGGCAGGGTCGTCGTTGGCTGCGCCCTTACTGTTCCATCCGATAAAGCGCTTGTTGTCTACATCATACAACAATGCACATGCATATCCGCCATTCAGACCATCGAATCGCAATTCGGTAGCACCAACATATGGAGCCACCTTATATTCAGGCGTTCCACCTCGTGTTGAGGTGTTAATGGGATACTCAAATGCTGCTGACATGTTGGTCGACTTGTAGTTGTAGGCATAAGCGTTGCCCTCTGACGACACACATATAGCCGCATTAGGACGGCCCATTGCCTGATAAGCCAAAGTTACATGATTGACTATATGGTCGTTGCTCTTGGTTATGAACTGATTGGCTTTGAATTCATCAGCAAGAGTCAGCTTGCCAAGCTCGCCATAGGCATAAGCATCGGCTGTGGGCACTACATACGAGTCGGTGCTGGAGAACATGAATATGTTGCTGAATCCACCGTATGTACGCACATAACCTATCTTGGTGGCGTGATGCATAGCTGGCACGTCTTCAGCCATCGGCAATACGTTGTATGCTGGCATGATACGGTCGAGCGAAATCTGCGACAGCATGTCCATGCGCACCTTCTCGTCCTGTCCTTCATTGCAAAGCACGAGCCATCCTTCGGAAGTGATGGTAGTGGCGCGAACGTCAAAGGGGCAGATGGTCTGCACGCCTGTGCGATTGTCGGTAACGGCAAAATAGCAGTTGTTGGTTCCGGCGTTCATCTCTGCCAGCACATAAAGATCTTTCTGGTCGCCCAGTTTCACCCACTTGCCGTCAGAGTCCTTGCGCATATAGGCAAACGAATAGTTGGCATCGTCAGCCTTGACATCACCGTCGATAGACGATGTTACTACCGGCTTCAGGTCGACATACTCGGCATTGGCGAGTACGGATGTCAGAGCCGGAATGTTCTCGATGGTTATTATGTTCGCATCGCTGTATGTGTAGTTGCCCTTGTCGTCCGAGCAGGAAGCCAAAGACATTGCTGCACACAATCCGACGACGGGCATAAGCTTGAATATTGTCTTTTTCATCATCATTCGTTTTTAGTTCTGATTTTCAGTAGTGTTGTCATAGTTCACCTGATAGTTGGCGCCAAGCTGCATATAGCTGCCGTCGTCCTCAAGCATAGGCTGTCCCTCGTCGGCACGCTTCTGCAGTTCCTTCTGCAATTCGCGAGCGTAGAAAGGCATACGTCCATTGCTGATTCTGCCAGTAGACCACTCCCAGTCATCGGTAGAGAAACCGAAGAAGTCGTTGATGAACACATACTTGGTGGCTGTCCACTGTCCGAAGTAAGCGCCTGCATTGACCTGACCCCAACGACGTGGCTGCTCGTAGATTTCACTCATATAGAAAGCGAAGCGTGAACCGTCCATTTCCTTGGCAGTGGTGTTCGACCACACATTGGTAGAGCGATACTTCTCGAGCACCTGGAAGTACTTGTTGGGCAGGAGTTGCAGACAAAGCACCTGCTTCTTCTCCTTGATGTTCTGACTGCGCAGGAAGCGTACGCCAAACGTTGCCTTACTCTGTCCTGCCTTTATCTTCAATGTGTCGAGATCAATCTCGTAATCGACTCCTTCTACCATTGTCGTACTGTCGGCATCGATGGTAATCTTGCACTCGCGGTCGTAGTCGACCACCTGTCCCATCATCTGTATTGTGGCCTTGAAGGTAAGGCCGTCGACATTCTGTTTGACACCTACAAACGAGTAGTCGGTAGAGTTTGAATAGCCCACCGCACCGTTTGCCGAAGAGTACGACTGCACCTGGAAGTATATCTTAGCATCGTCCAGCTCGTACAGATCGATGGTCTCATGCTTGCATGACACAAACATGCTGGCAAGAGCCAATATTGATAATAGCCATTTGTATTTCATTTCCATTATGTTTTTAAAAGTTCAACACTTTATAATTTAGCGGTTGTCCAGCTCGCTCTGAGGCAACGGTGCCACAAAGCGCTTCTCCTTTTCGGCATCAGTTGCCTTATCCTCGTAGCTGTATGTAGGAGGTATGAACGGAGGGAATCCTGCACTTACCAATACCTTTATCTCTTTGCGACCGTTATAGTCGTTGTCAAATCCCATGTTACGACGCTTGAAGTAGAAGAATTTCTGTCCTTCGCCTACAAATTCGCGTATGTAATCGAGTGTAAGGAAGTTCCAGAAGTATTTCTCGGCAGTAGTGGTAGGATACGAACCGAGTCCACGGTTCTCGCGTACTGTGTTGAGATAGTTCCATGCTTCTGCCAGGTTGCCGTTACGCATCATACATTCAGCAGCTATGTAGTAAGCCTCGCTTAGCTTTATCAGCGAGCAGTATGTGCCGTAGAACTTCTGCACCTGCAGCACGCCGGTCTCGTCTTCCTTGTTGTTCTCGGCATTGTTCTTGCCGGCATCGTTTATGTCCTTGAACTTCGTGAGCTTCATCGAAGACTGACCTTCGAGTGTCTCGCCCAACTCCCACTGCGACTTGTAGCGGATGTCTTCAGCATCGGCACTGCCAAACAGTTTGCCATCTACATATCCCGAACGTGGGATAAGCAGACTGGTACCAGTATTGCTACCGCCAAATGTGCCGTCGTAGATCAGACCACGGTTCTTGTTGTAATAACCAAACAACGATTCGGTAGAGAACATACGGTCAGGGTCGTTGTAGTTGCCGAGCAACTTTGCCTTGTCAACTGTGGGGAAGAAGCCTTTCACCTTAGCGTCTTCAGTGAGTTTCTGAGCCTCAGCAAGTGCGTTGTCTACGTCGTCGCCCCACAGATAGGCGCGTGCTGTAAGCAGAACAGTGGCGTAGTAGTTAAGGCGCAGCTGACGATAGCGCATTGAATTGTCAAGGTTCACTTCGTCGTATTCGGCACGCGGACCCTCTGTGATGACGGGATCGGACTCGGCAAGCAGGTTCTCGGCTTCCTTAAGGTCGCGCAAGATGTAGTCGTTGAGAGCGGTCTTGGCATTGTGCATGGTGAGTATCTGAGGCTCGGTGGTGTCGTTGTACGGTATGCCACGACCCTCAGGGTTCTTGCTGTATATCGGACCGAACCAACGCAGCATGTCGAAATGTATCATGGCACGTGCTGCGAGCATCTCTCCCTTCAGCATCTTGTATTCGCGCTGCGGAAGCACCTTCTTGCCAGTGGCATCCTTCTCGATATTGTTCAACACTACATTGATGTTCATGATGGTGGAATATGCCTCATTCCATGTGCTGCTCAACACTGCAGATACGCCGTCTTCGGTATAGTCCCAATTGGTAAGGGCACGCAGATACTTATAATAACTGCCTTGGTTGCTCTGCTCTACTATATAGTATTGTCCCAGCAAATCAAGGTCGCCGTAAGAAAGAGTCTTGCCGTAGAGATTAGAACCCGACATGCGATTGTAGACACCGTTCACTGCTGAGTAGAATCCGTCCTTGGTAGAGAACTGCTGTTCCTCGCTCTGCTTGTCGTTGGGCTGGGTGTCAAGCCAGTCGGCACATCCGCTTAGCATGGTGCAAAGCGCTACCGACAGTGTTATTATATATTTATTGAGTTTCATAGTTGTGCGGTTTTTAGAGAGTTAGTGATAGTGCGAACGAAACGCTGCGTGCGTATGGATATGACGTACCACGCTCCTGCTTGATGGTAGTAAGTCGGAAGATGTCATTCATGTAGGCGTTCAGGCGTATTGAACCCATTCCGCAACGGCGGGCAAGTTCGGGTGAGAACTCGTATCCGATACGCAACGACTCCAACGACCATGAGTTGTCGCGCTGTACGAAGCGTGACGACATTGGGGTTGACACCGAGTTGGCAATATCCTTGAACTGTGCGTGATCGCCAGGCTTCTGCCAGCGGTCGTAGAGTGCACGCTTGTCCTAATTGTATATAAGCGAGCTGGTGCTGATATTCTCTACCTTATTAAACAGTACTGAGTTGAACGAGTATCCACCAATGCGATAGCGGAAGTCGGCGCTTACCGACAGTCCCTTCCATGAGAACGATGTGCCGAGTACACCCTCAACGGTAGGACGGCTATTGCCCACTATCACCTCATCATCATAAGAGAAGTCGTAGGTCAGTTCACCGTTCTTCTTGATGAATATCTCGCGTCCCGTTGCAGGGTCGATGCCTGCCGAGCGTACTACCCAAATATCGTCGGTGCTGGCTCCATCATAATAGCGCTTGGTAGAGCGGTTTTCGCCCTCACGCTCTTTAGAGTTGAACGACTCAAGCTTGTTGCCTATGCCCGACAGCTTTGTAGTACCGGTGCGCAGCGTACCACGAACGTTCCACCACAGACGGTTCTTTATCTGACGTATGAGATAATATGTGGCTTGGCCGGTGAATCCCTGCGAGGTCTGTTTGCCGAAGTTCTTGTATATCTGATTGTTTGTTGCACCCGACGAAGCCGGCATATCAATAGTGATAAGCAGCGGGTCGGTGGTCTTGTAATAGTAGTCGCCCACAAGCTTCAAGCGGTCGTTGAGAAGCGTAATGTCGAAACCTATGTTGCGGTCGATGGTAGTCTGCCACTCCAGATTAGGATTGCCAAGCTGTGCCATCGAGGTGGACATTCCGAAATAGTTGAACGAATTGAAGTTGTAGCGGAATGTGGTTATTGTGGCTGACGACGAGAAGTTCTGGTTGCCAGGGTTACCTACTGAAGCACGCAACTTCAAGTATGTGATACCAAGACTCTTCAGATTGTCCTTGATAAACTTCTCGTTGTGCAGGTTCCATGCCAGTCCGACTGCCCAAGTTCCAATATAATGCTTGTTGCGTCCGAATACTGACGATCCGTTGACACGGTAGCTGAAGTCTATAAGATAGCGATTGTCGTAAGAGTAGTTGCCTATGGCATAACCGCTCACGGCACGGCTTATCGACTCGCTGTAGCCTGGCTTACCTCCTTCGGGATAACCGTTGGAGAACGACGGAAGGTCGTAGTCGCCCACGGGGAAGCCTACTGCCGAATAACCATTATAAGTACTGTTAGTCTGCGACAGATATCCACCTACTGCAAAGTTGAACATATGCACATCGGCAAACACCTTGGCATATGTGGCTGTGAGCTCGCCCTCATACTTGTTGGTCTTGGTCTGTCCCCAATTGTAAGATCCGCGCTTGGTGTATTCGGTTTCGTAATAAGACGTAGAGCGTGGCGAATAGAATGTCTTACTGTCGCTGCTGGTATGCGTAAAACCAAAGCGACCACGTATCTTCATCTCCTTTATAGGTGTGTACTCGGCTACAAACTTGTCAGAAATAGAGTATCCTCCACTCTTGCTGTAGCTGTTGAGCGAAGCATCGTAGAGAGGATTGGAAGCTTTTATGTCATCATTGTATTCGAGCCAACGCTCCACCTCACCATTCTCGTTGCGTTTGGTATAGTAAGGATTAGCCTTGGCATACTCGGAGAAGCTTACCATCGGGTCTTGGCTATCAATATTGCTGATAGAGAACTTGTTGCTAAACTGGAGCTTATTGAGACGGTAAGTAAGGTCGATGTTTCCGCTTATGTTGTCACGCTTGGATTCTTTCATAATACCGGTAACACCGTTATAGGTTAGGCCCAAGCCGAACATGAACGCACCTTCACCTCCGTCTGCATATATAGAATGGCGATGATTAAGACCCGTACGCAGCGGTTCGGACAGCCAATAGGTGTCAACGCCACGAGCTATGTCGGCCAACTTATCGTTGTACGACTGCATAAGACGTAGCTCTTGTTCGGTACTGCTGAAGTTGCTATAACGTCCTACCAATTTCTCGAATTCGAGTTTCTCGGCAGCGTTCATAAGGTTATAGCTGGTAAGGTCGGCCCACTGTACATTGGCAGAGCCATTATAAGAAAGGTGGAGGTGGCCAGACTTAGGCTTGATTGTCTCTACTACCACAACGCCGTTAGACGCCTTGGAACCGTAAATGGCAGTAGAAGCAGCATCCTTCAAAATTGTGATTGATGCAATACGGTTCATGTCAAGGTCGTAAATCGCCTGAAGTGACGACTCAAAACCATCGAGAATAAAAAGAGGTTGGTTGGGGTCTTCTGCCAACTCATCACGTGTACTGATAAGACTGGATTTTCCACGGATTTCAATGTTAGGCATACGGTTAGGGTCGGAACCGAATTCGCTGTCAAGCACATTGAATGAAGGGTCAAGGGTTTTCAAACTGGCAATGGCATTCTGCGTACCTACGTTCTTAAGCTGATCGCCCGAGAATGTGGCAGCCGAACCGGTAAAGCTGTTCTTCATCTTGTTGACAACACCAGTTACAACAACGTCACCGAGCTCGTTGACATCATCCACCATCACTACCTTAGCACTTGCTTGACCGTTATAAGTGACACGCTGAGGTTTAAGACCTACCGAAACGAAGCTCAACACGCTTCCTATCTTGATAGGCTTGGTGATAGTGAAATTTCCGTTTACATCGGTCACAGCGAGCAATGTCTTACCATTGGTATAAACACTTACTCCCGGGAGACCCACACTGGTGTTGTCCACTACTTGTCCACGTAAAAAGACTTTTCCTTGCTGGCCTTTAACGGAAGACGGTTTCGTCTGATGACTACCTTGCGAATAGGCAGCAACAGGAATCGACAAGGACAAAGCTGATGCTAATAGCACTGACAGTCCTCTTGATGTGAAATTCACGTCCATACTGAATAGTTGTTTATGGTTAGTTATAAATGTTGTTTAGGATATATTATGTATATATAAACAGCGATTTGCTGAAGTATCGTTCCACAGCGGTAAAGTTAATAATTTTATCGAAATGATATTAATTTTTAGCACTATTTTTTTTTTGAGAAAGTGCCGCTAAAAATGAAATTATTAGCGGCAAAAAGGGAATATGAGCTGTTAAAAACGAGTAAAAGAATGTATCGATATTGTCTCTCAGTACCGATTTCAATACATCATAAATGGTACTGGAGTTTCAATTGAATGGTGAATTACAACACGCCCTACCCCACCTTATAATATGATGTGATGCGCGTCAGCATTTCGTTTGCTCCGAGACGTTTCTTAAGCGACTGAATGGCCCTTAGCTTATGCACTCTGACGGTTTCCTCGGCTATAGCCATAACCTCGGCAATCTCATGATTGTTCTTGCCGTGCATATACATTAGGAAGAACGCAAGTCGGTATCGATTACTCTGGCACTGTCGGAATCTCAGGAATAATGCAGTCACCGTCTGCAACAGACAGATTCTTAAAGAACATTACGTAATAAACGGGCATATATGTTATGCCTTTATCATCATACACCTTCTGTTCATTGCTTAAAACGACTGCACGACAGATGTGATAGTCGGGAGTGGCTATAAAACGGTCGAGAGCGCTATGCACCTTATAGTCCTTGCCCGATTTAACTTCTATAGGCAACACCGTAAGGCTATCATAGTCGTCGATAAGGAAATCGACCTCGCCACGCTGCTTGTTGTCGTAATAATGCAGTTGGAAGCCATGGGCATGAAGTTCCTGTGCCACTACCGACTCATACACCGACCCAAGGTTTATACTAAGCACATCACCAAGCACAGCATTGACATTGGTGCCATATAGAAGATTGGTGAGCAATCCGACATCACTAAGATACAGTTTCAGAAGATTCTTGCTTTCCGACTCCAACAACGGGAACTTAGGATTGCTTATGGCACGCACCTGCAATACTACACCTGAGTTGGTGAGATACTCAAACTCCTCGGCATAGTCGCTATACTGCTTGTGTCCGGATTTTCCCTCTATGTTCTTAACAATGATACGCTTCTTCTTGTTCTCCATATTGGAAGGTATAAGGTCGTAAATATTGCGTATCACAAGTTTCTTCTCCTCGTCATACTGCGAAGCGTCTATCCGATACAGAGTATGGATGTCGCGCTGAATGCTGCGCACTTGCGTTATGTTACGGTTTTCCAAAAACTTGTTTATTGCATCGGGCATACCTCCTACCAACAGATATAGTTTGAACTGTTGAAGCATATAGTTGTGCATGGAATCGTTGAGCGACTGTCGATTCTCAAAGCTTCGTCTTACTCCATCAATTGTATTCTGACCGCATCCCATGGCAAGCAGAAACTCCTCAAAATCCAAAGGATACATCTGCTCTATAGCGATACTGCCTATAGGTACGGATGGAGTCTGTGCAAGAGCTACGCCAAGTTCCGAACCACTCGCAATGTAGCGATATTTGCCTTCTTCGTTCAGAAATTTCAGCATGGTCATCAAGTGAGGATAGCTCTGTATCTCGTCAAGGAAAACAATAGTATCTTGCTTGTTGCCGAGCTTGTCGCCAGCAATGGCGCCCAGCTGTAGATAGAAGTCGTCGACACTTCTCACCGATTGGAATATGCCCATACCTTCCTTGTCTGCCTTCAGATTTATCTCAACAAAATTCTTGAACAGCTGCTTTCCGACATATCTGATGATATACGACTTTCCTATCTGTCTTGCACCATTGACAAGCAGAATCTTACGAGGTTCATTATTGAGGAATTCCTCCAAACGTCTTGCAAACTTTCTATATAGCATATATTAATTCCTTTTACTTGTTGATATTCTGTATGTTACAATTGCAAAGATAATAAGAAAAAGCAAGCAATACAAGGCTTTTCGGGAATTATTCCGTGTTTTTACATGCTGTTTTCAGGAATTATTCCGTGTTTTAAGGTGCTGTTTTCGGGAATTATTCCGTGATTAACAATAAAAAAAGAGAGTTTGGAATCAATAAGCCTGCTATGGCTTTCAACTCCAAACTCTCCGTGTTTAACTTAAATATATCACTTTACTTTTACTCTTCGATGTTCTTGATTACATCCTGAACTGAACCGTCGCGGTTGAGCACTACGCCTACAACCTTATCGCCGAATGGCAACGGAGCCGGTGTGCCGATGATAGAGAGGGCACGGTCGCGAAGCTCTTCGAGTGTAACGAGAGGCAAGCCTGCCTGACGCATACGCTCGGCGATGTCGGGACGCAACGGATTGACAGCGATGCCATACTCTGTAACAACTACGTCTACTGTGCGACCCGGTGTGATGAGTGTTGTAACCTCGTCGACGATGCACGGAATGCGGCCACGAAGCATCGGACAAACGATGATGCTGAGTGCTGAGTCTTCGGCTGTGTCGGGATGGCCACCTACAGCACCGCGGATGATACCGTCGCTACCTACGAGAACGTTAACGTTGAAATGAACGTCAACCTCAAGGGCAGAGAGGATAACGATGTCGAGACAGTGAGTAGCCGAGCCTTCCTCGTGCATACTTGCATACTCGTAAGAGGCAACCTCCTTGTGTGTCGGGTCGTTCTTGAGCGACTCTGCAGCAACCTTATCGAACGACTGAACGTCGATGAGGCGCTCGATGAGTCCTTCCTCGTGCATCTTAACCATGTGGGCTGTGATGCCACCAAGTGCGAACGAAGCCTTGATGCCCTGGTCGATCATGCTCTGGCGGATGTACTTGACAGCTGCCAACGAAGCGCCACCCGAACCGGTCTGGATAGAGAATCCCTCCTTGAAGTAGCCGCTATTGACAATAACCTTGGCTGCCTGCTTGGCAAGAAGGATGTCGCGCGGGTTCTTTGTGTCGCGAATAGCACCTGAAGCAATCTTGGAAGAGTCGCCTACGCTGTCAACTTCAACAACGAAGTCGACGTCGTGCTCAGATATTGAGTTAGGTGTGTTGGGATAAGCAACGAGGTCATCGGTAAGAATCACAACCTTGTCGGCATAATGAGCGTCGGGCAATGCATAACCCAACGAACCGCAAATACTCTTGGCGTTGGGCGAACGTGAATATCCGCAGGCGTTGCCGAGAGGATCGGAAGAAACGCACCGAGGAATGCTACGTCAATATGGAGTTCGCCTGAAGCAATAGCCTCACCACGACCGCCATGCGAACGGAACACAACGGGATGCTCCATAAGTCCATGAGAAATCTCACGAGCCAAATCGCCACGCAGACCAGATGTAGAAATCTCGGTGATTACACCATTCTTGATATGGTCGATAAGCGGAGCGTGAACGTCCTGCAAACTTGAAGCAGCAAGGTGAAGATTCTTGAAGCCCATAGCAGCGAGCTTGTCGACAACCATATTGACAACCTTGTCGCCTCCACGGAAGTGGTGGTGGAACGAGATAGTCATACCGTCGCGCAAACCAGAGCGGCGAATAGCCTCCTCAAGTGTGACGAGTTTGGGGCTCTTACGCTGCAGTTCCATACGCGGAGCAATCTCCTTGAGCTTCGGCTCAACTTCGTTATATACACTCTTGCCCATAGCCTGGGCCATCTGACCTATGAGGGTCTGTCTTTCTTTCAGTGTGCTCATGCCAAGTCCTCCTCTTTAATTACGCCCGAAGCCATGGCGAGGTCAATCACGCGCTGAGCGCGGATAACAACCGGGCGGTCAACCATTTTACCATTAACGGCGATAACGCCTGAGCCCTTGCGTTCAGCCTCCTTGATGGCGGCGATAACTGCCAGGGCCTTGTCGATGGCCTTCTGTGTAGGTGTGAACACCTCGTTAATAATCTCAATCTGACGTGGGTTGATAATCGACTTGCCGTCGAATCCAAGCTGATGAATCAGCTCTACCTCCTTGCGGAATGTCTCCATGTCGTTGAGGTTGCTATATACTGTATCAAGAGCGTCGATGCCGGCAGCGCGTGCAGCCACAACGATGGTCTGGCGAGCCATAAGCAGCTCCATTCCTTCGGGCGAACGCTGTGTCTTAAGGTTGGCGCAATAGTCCTCAGCACCAAGAGCGATACCCATCATGCGCTTGGATGCGGTGGCAATGGCGTAGGCGTTGACAACGCCGAGTGTGCTCTCGATAGCAGCCATAATCTGTGTACGGCCGAGGCAACCAATCTCGCGTTCTACCTTTTCAATCTCGCGCTCTACCTCAACAACTTCTTCGGCTGTCTCGGTCTTAGGCATACGTATAACGTGAACACCAGCCTTAACCACGGCTTCGATGTCCTTCTTGCCATAAGGAGTATTTAGTGGATTGATGCGCACCACCATTTCGGTGGTGCCATAATCGATGGTCTTCAATGCGTTGTGCACCAACAGGCGCGCAGCGTCCTTCTCGGCCATAGTGACTGAGTCCTCAAGGTCGAGCATAATGGAGTCTGGACGGTAGATATACGCGTCCTGCATCATGCCAGGATTATTGCCAGGCACGAACATCATAGTTCTTCTTAGTCTCATAGCTATCTTTTCTTAGGTTAGTCTTTCCACACATCGCATCCCGTTGCTCTTACAGCAGCCGCAGTGGTGCGAGCGCGTATAGTGCAGTCGAGCGCGCCTTTATCGGTGGCGTGTACCTCGGCCTGAGTGATGCCAAGACCTTCGATGGTCTCGTGTATCACCTTCTTAATCTGGTCGCCAAACTGGAAGGCAACCGAACTCTGCAGTTGGATGTCAAGTCCCTCGCGGTCGCTCGGGGCAATCTGAATCATAATGTCGCCGGACTCCATGGTTCCGGCAGTAGCCTGTTTTAATTCCATAGGTATAGCAGTTATGTTATTAAAAAGTTAAATAAAATCATAAGGTTTAACGTGGGTAAAGTTACACATTTAAAATGTAATGGCAAGCGAAAAAGCAATAATTTTATTGATAACCGCTCTATTTCTTTGCCGTTCAGCGCAAAAGCAGTAATTTTGCACACAGTTATGGACAAAATCATCAAGAACATCATCTTCGACCTGGGCGGAGTGCTCGTCGGTCTGAATCCGGAACGCTGTATCAATGCGTTCAGAGAGATAGGATGCGGGGTGCTTGCCTCGTATGTTGAGGAACATCGTACTGAGGACCTCTTCCTCGAAACCGAGCTTGGACACATCGACGAGGGCGAGTTCTGCAACGAGGTGCGACGCATTGCCCATACCGACACGCCCGACAAGGACATAGTATGGGCGTGGAACCAGCTGCTCACCGGAATTCCGCACGAGAAACTGCTGCGTCTGGCACGTCTGAAACAGCAGGGCTACCGACTGTTTCTGCTGTCGAACACCAACTCAATGCACTGGAATCGCTGCCGCGACTATTTCTTCACGGCATGCGGACTGCGTGCCACTGATTATTTCGAACATATTTTCCTCTCGTACGAAATGCATCTGGCAAAACCCGACGTGGAGATTTTCAACGAGGCTCTGGCCATAGCAGGCATCAATGCCGCCGAAACAGTATTCATCGACGACAGCGAGGCCAACTGCATCGCTGCCGAGAAGGCTGGCATCAGCACTCTGCACGAGACATCGGGCCACCGCTGGCTGTACGAGATTTAAGGACATAAACATTTCAGCAACATCAATCCATTGGAACATAACGCATCTTTTGCGGCTACTATAGGTTTCTTTGACGGTGTACACAAGGGACATCAGTTCCTCATAAACCGACTCAACGAAATGGCTCACAACGAAGGACTGAAGTCGATGGTAATCACCTTCGACCGCCATCCGCGCCAAGTGGTGCATGCCGACTATGTGCCGCAACTCATCACACCGCTCAACGAGAAACTGCGACTGCTCAACCTTACGGGTGCCGACCGCGTCGAGGTGCTGCACTTCGACAAAAACATGGCAGCGCTATCTGCCCATGACTTCATGCTTGAGGTGCTGCACCGCCAACTGGGCGTAAGCACGCTGCTCATAGGCTACGACAACCGTTTCGGACACAACCGCGCTGAGGGCTTTGACGACTATGTGCGCTACGGCAAGGACATGGGCATCAATGTGGTGCACAACACACCGATTGACGTGGAGGGCATGCGTGTGTCATCGTCGCTCGTGCGCCGACTGCTTGCCGAGGGCGACGTGAGTGCTGCTGCCACATGTCTCGGACGGAGGTTTGAGATTGAAGGAACGGTTGAGCACGGATATGCCGAAGGACGCAAGATCGACTTCCCTACCGCCAACCTGCGCCCCGACTGCGACTGCCAGCTGCTGCCAAGCGACGGTGTATACGCCACACGTATATGCGTAGACGGCGGTCCGTGGCTCAAGGCGATGACCAACATCGGTACAAACCCTACTTTCGAGCGCTCTCGCCAGACTATAGAGACGCACATAATCGACTTCAACGCCAACATATACGGACAGCATGCCCGTATAGAGTTCTGCCAAAGACTGCGCGGCGAGCAGAAGTTCGGCAGCATCGACGAACTGAAAGCCCAGCTTCAGCGCGACCGTGAGGCAACGCTGGCATATAGGTATTAACAATCAAAAGGTACATATTATGAAACGTACATTATTGGATACGGCATGGTATCTGGCAGCATTCCTGCTCATACAGTATGTCTGCATGATGGCAGCAATGATAGGTTTTCAGACTAAAGCCATCACCCCAATGGTGAACATCGTGTCGACTCTCGCAGCCAGCATTATCACAATAGCGCTGTACGGATGGCGTCGTTGGGCTCCACTCAACGGAATATACATCAGTAGCCGTCCTTGGTTCACACTGTTTTGGGTTGTATGGCTCACCATTGGAGCCTCCATTCCGCTTACGGCAGCACTCGATGCCACCGGGTTGCAACTGCCCGAGATATATAAGCAGATGTTCAAGGGCATGATGCACAACGATATGGGATTCATAGCAATTGGCGTGCTGGTGCCGATAGCCGAAGAAATGGTGTTCCGTGGAGCCATACTGCGCCGCCTGCTCGACCTTACGGGCCATCAGAAGCGATGGATTGCCATCGTCACATCGGCGGCATTGTTCGGTCTGGTACACGGAAACATGCTGCAAGGGCTCAACGCTTTCGTCTTGGGACTGCTGCTCGGATGGATGTATGTACGCACCCGAAGCATCGTGCCGGGCGTGGTGATGCACTTCACCAACAACAGCCTTTCGTATATTATGGAACGTATGTATCCCGGAACTGACGACATGACGCTACGCGAATTCTACGGTGGCGACATGACCAGGGCGTGGCTGAGCGTAGCTTTCTCGCTGATGATATTCGGAGCAGCATTGTATCAGCTGAATATGCGACTGAAGAAAGATTAGCATATACATTATTTATTATATACAGATTTAGATTTTTACATTGAAGACATTTGAAGAATTGGGCGTAAGCGAGGAGATTCGCCGCGCCATTGAGGAGTTAGGATTCGAGCACCCCATGCCGGTCCAGGAAGAAGTGATACCCTATCTGCTGGGCAACGGCAACGACGTCATTGCTCTGGCACAGACCGGTACGGGCAAGACGGCGGCTTTCGGAATTCCGTTGCTCGAACGTACTGACCCCACCAACCGCAGCACGCAGGCCGTAGTGATATCGCCCACGCGCGAATTGTGCCTACAGATAGCCGACGACCTGAAGTCGTTTGCCAAGTATATCAAGGGCATCAACATCGTTGCCGTATATGGCGGCACATCAATCATCGACCAGATTCACGCCCTGAAGCACGGGGCTCAGATTATAGTGGCTACTCCGGGACGTCTCATCGACCTCATGCACCGTGGCGCAGCGAAGGTGCAAGAGGTGCGCAACGTGGTGCTCGACGAGGCTGACGAGATGCTCAACATGGGCTTCTCCGACTCTATCAACGAGATATTCGACAACGTGCCTGCCGACCGCAACACACTCCTGTTCTCGGCTACTATGAGCAAGGACATCGAACGCATTGCTCTCAACTATCTGCACGACCACAAGGAGATTGTAGTGGGTTCGCGCAACGAGGGTGCCGAGAACGTAAACCACATATATTATATGGTAAACGCCAAGGACAAGTATCTTGCCCTGAAGCGCATCGTCGACTTCTATCCGCGCATATACGGCATCATCTTCTGCCGTACCAAGGCGGAAACGCAGGAAGTAGCCGACAAGCTCATACGCGACGGATACAACGCCGAGCCGCTGCACGGCGACCTCTCGCAGCAGCAGCGCGACATAACAATGCAGAAGTTCCGCCAGCACATCACACAGTTGCTCGTGGCTACCGACGTGGCTGCACGTGGTCTGGATGTCGACGACCTTACACACGTCATCAACTATGGTATGCCGGGCGACACCGAAAGCTACACCCACCGCTCGGGACGTACCGGACGTGCCGGCAAGAAGGGCACGTCTATCAGCATCATCCACACCAAGGAGCGCGGACGTGTGCGCGAAGTGGAGCGCACTATAGGCAAGGAGTTTGTCGACGGAACGCTTCCTACTCCGCAGGAGATATGCTCGAAGCAGCTGTTCAAGGCTATCGACGAGATAGAGAAGGTGGACGTTGACGAGGAACAGATTGCTCCATTCATGGAGGACATCAACCGCCACTTCGAGTATTTCGACAAGGAGGACATCCTGAAGCGTATCGTTTCGCTGGAGTTCGGCAAGTTCCTCAAGTACTACGCCAACGCTCCCGAGATTGTAAAACCGTCTACACAGCGCGACCGCAAGGACCGCAACGAGGGTCGCGACGGACGCAAGCGCGAGAAGCGTGCACCCGAGTCGGGCTATCGCCGACTGTTCATCAACCTTGGCAAGGACGACGGTTTCTATCCGGGCGAGGTGATGCAGTTCATCAACCGTAACGTACACGGCCGTCAGGACGTAGGACATATCGACCTGCTGGGTCGCATATCATATATTGAGGTGCCCGAGGAGGATGCCAACAAGGTGATGCGTGCTCTCGACGGAGCCAAGTATCGTGGCAGAACCGTACGCTGCAACGATGCCGACAGCGATGCGCCTTCGGCTAAGGGTGGACGCACACGCCGTACATCAAACGAGCGCAACCAGCGCAATACTACTGAGCGCAAGCCACGCGCAAACCGCGGAGCGGCACGCTACGAGAGCGGACGCAAGGACGACTGGCGCCAGTTTATCGACAACCCAAATATTCAGCTTGTGGGCGACGAACCCGACTTCTCGGAAGAGGGATGGGCACGCCGTAAGCCACGCAAGAAGAAGTAAGGATTGTGACGAAATACATATAATATTGTCTAAAACGGACTCAATAGTTAAAAAACATTTGAAAACTCGATGCGAGTGCTTAGTTTTTCGTAACTTTGTACTCTATATCCGTGAAATAAAATGAATTTCACGATGATAGCATCACATCATTAGATTTCCGAATATGACAAAATCGCATATCTTGCTCGCTTTCGCAGCGGCTACAATGACGCTCACCTCATGCTTTAAGGAGGAACCACTCAACGCCGAATGCGACATCGAGAAAGCTTATATACATGTTGACGACCCATCGGAGATGTTCGTCAAGACCACCGACACGTTGGCTACTACCGACCAGACGGTCAATGTAGTGACGTTCTCGGTGCGTAAGGGTACTGACCGCACAGCTGTGGCACCGTTGTTTCAGATAACACCGGGTGCCACAATATCACCAGCCAGCGGTTCTACTCACGACTTCTCGCAGGGTGGTGTGACTTACACCGTGACTTCGGAGGATAAGGCTTGGAGCCGCACGTATACCGTACGTGTAAACGAAGTGGTCGACCACTCGCCTTCGTACGACTTCGAAAACTTCTTCCTCGAACCCGACAAGAGCAAGTATTACATCTGGACCGACCTCACTGAGGACGGCACACGACTGCTCAACTGGGCTTCGGGCAACGCAGGTTTTGCCATTGTGGGTGGTAATAAGGCACCAGATAAATATCCGACAGTCCCTCTCGAAGAGGGATATAAGGGTCATGGCGTATGCCTTACTACACGTTCGACGGGTACAGCAGGCAACTTATTCAAGATGCCTATCGCTGCGGGAAACCTTTTCACAGGCGAATTTATCAGTAATACGGCTACAACAAAGCCTTTGGAATCAACCCATTTCGGTTCAGGCGACTTCTGCGTAATTACCAAGAAGCCTCTTAAGTTTAGTGGCTATTATCAGTATACTCCGGGTGAGAAGGTTACCAACCGCAAAAAGGAGGTGCTTGAAGGCGTAGTGGACAAAGGCGACATATATGCCGTATTGTTCCGCAACACCATAAAGGACGAGAATGGCGAAGACCAGATATTCTATCTTGACGGCACCAACGTAAAGACAAGCAAGCAGATTGTTGCAATTGCCGAGGCTGGCGAGATAAACAAGACCAAAGGTGGATGGCATAAATTTGAAGTAGTGTTCAACTATCTTGCGGAAATCGACCCCGTCATCCTTGCCAACCGTGGCTATAGCCTTGCTGTTGTATGTACATCGAGCATAGAGGGAGCCAACTTCCAGGGAGCTGTGGGCAGCCAACTGCTCGTTGACGAACTCCATGTACTTGTTGACGAAGAATAAGCCGTCGGGCTACAAGCAACAACATCTAACACCGTAACAGATATGAAAAGATATATTCTTGCCTTAATGCTCGTAGTGTTAACTGCAACACAGAGCATGGCAATAGGCATATTCGACGACCTGCGCTATCACGTGCGACTGGGCTACAACATCGGTGGCACAGCTCCAATAGGTATGCCAGCCACAATACGTACACTCGACAAGTTCACCTTGGGCAACAATATGACTATCGGACTCGATGCCTACAAGCCTTTGGCTGAACGCTGGGGGCTTATGGCTGGATTCCACTACGAGAACAAGGGTATGCGTACCGATGCCCGTGTGAAGAACTATCACATGGAGATGCGCTACGGCGACCAGGTGATTGAGGGTATGTTCACGGGACAAGTGGTGACAAAGGTGACGGAGTGGATGCTTACCATGCCGATACAAGCCACCTACAACATTTCGAAGAAGGTACGCCTTAAGGCTGGACCTTACTTCTCTTACGTAATGTCGAACGACTTCTCGGGCTATGCCTACGACGGTTATCTGCGAGAGGGCAATCCGACTGGTCAAAAGATAGAATTAGGACATGAGGATGGCGAACGTGGCGACTACGACTTCACCGACGACTTACGCCACTGGCAGTTTGGTGTTGACGTGGGTGCCGACTGGTATTTCTCAAAGCGCGTGGGTGCATACGCTGACTTAGCGTGGGGTCTCTCTGCCGTGTTCCATAAGCAATTCAAGACAATTGAACAAAAGCTCTACCCTATCTACGGCAGCGTCGGACTGATGTACAAACTGTAATATAACATTATATAAAACAAGACAACAATTATATAAGAAAGGAATAATTATGAAAAGATTTTTACTCCCGGCTTTCGCGCTTGCTCTCGCAGTAAACGCTAACGCCACAAGTTTTCAGGCTAATATGGCTGCTGGGCAGCAGGCTGAAGCTCAAGCTGCGCAAGAAACAGTAACATATAAAGGAAAATTGAACATCGAAGTATATGGCGGACGTTTAGATCCGACTGACGCAACAATTGTTGTTTCAAAAGAATCTAACGGTACATATACTTTTGTCCTGAAGGATTTCTCTGTAACAGTTGCTGGTCAGACATTGAATATTGGTGACGCTACTATTTCTAATCTTGAGCCTAAAGAAAGTAATGGAGTAATCACATTGGAGTGTACAGACAAAGATGCGCCCGTCACTAATGGCGGAATGGATGGCATCTTGAAAGACAACAAGGTTATAATAACCATGAAGTCTACTATAGACAATTATGTCTTAACAACAGACATAAGCAAACTGACAGTAAGACTTCTTGATGAAGAAGAAGAAAATGGTTATAGCGAAATTCTGGTTACTGCTAATTTCAAGTCAGATTCTTACACTCTTCCTACTGCAACAACTCCACAACTTAACGATTTCAGTGGAGATTGGGAGACTTGCATACCGTGGGACAGCAAAGGTAATACAGAATCATCTGGAACACAGCCTAAAGGATGGCACATATCGAATGTACATACTGCTGTAGGAGCAGTAGTAGCAGGAGCAAAAGCCGAAGGTAGCAATGGCACTACAGTTGCCGTTAAGCTAACAAATCAGGAAATGGCCGGACAAATGATTCCTGCATATATGTCATTGGGTACGCCTTGGGCTACAGCTGAGACAAAAGGAACTAAAGTACGCAATGCAGATGGAGGAGTCTTTGGCGGAACAGAATTCACATATCGTCCTGATGCCATTAGCTTCGACTATCAACGCAACAACTCTAAGGGCAAAGAGAATGCAACTGCCATAGCATACCTTTGGAAGGGCACATGGACTCAAACAAATGTTCCTGGCAATACTGCTGTAGGAGTATTTGGTTATGGCACTGCAACAAAAGTTACTATGACCAACCGCGACCGCAATGTACTTGGCAACGAAACATCTGCCACATTGGGCGACCCTGCTACTCACTCTGCAGACGCAAAGCTCATTGCAAAACTCGAGCAGTCAATCTCAGAGAGCACTAAAGGCACATGGAAGAGCATGACAATTCCTTTCACATACAATGATGCGACTGCCGTACCTGAGTATATCAATGTGATATTTGCAGCCAACGACTACTTCGGCGGCCGCAATGGTATTGTTGCAGGCAACTCGCTCACCATCGACAACGTTAAGCTTGTATACTATCACGCTCTTAATAGTCTGACATACAATGGCAATAAGGTTGCCAACTTTGATGAGGGAACAACAGAATACACACTGAGCGGTAAACTTGCAGAGGACTTCGACAAGGTTAAGTTCACCATAAAGGGTGTAGGTGCCACTTACGACGTAGCAAAGGATGAGGCAAACAACGTTGCTACAATCACCGTAAAGGGCAACGACTACGACGTTAATCCGTCAAGCAAGACCGTTTATACAATCAAGTTCGACGGTACTGTAGGCATCAACAACATCACCACCAGCACCAACACTGCCAATGGCGCAATCTACGACCTCTCAGGTCGCAAGTTGCAGACCATGCAGAAAGGCATCAACATCGTTCGTGGTAAGGACGGCAAGATGATTAAGGTGATGAAGTAAAAACATCGACAACGACAGTTCGCAATAACTACTGCGGCACAGAAGCAATGCAACAGAGCTTCTGTGCCGCAGTTTTTTTTATATTATGGCGGGGACGCCATAGCCTCCTACTCATTGCTTGCGGCATTATTCTCCGCAAATTTGCGGAGAATAAACCAGTTAATCTCCGCAAAGCTTGCGGTAATCGTCGATAAATCGTAAATTTGCCAATAAAACATTTCGGATATGGCACACAAATACAACGGAGCAACACAATATATATGGCAACACGCCGATTGGCCAAACATGACGGTAGACATGCAGGCATTGGCAGGTCTTGTTGCTGAGACAAACTTGCTGCGCGGTCAGTTGATGGGGCGCGTGTCGATGTTCGGTTTTGAAGAACAGAGTACATCAATGCTCGAAACGATGACATCCGAAATTGTACATTCGTCAAAGATAGAAGGACAAACGCTCAGCGCTGACAGCGTACGCTCTTCGCTTGCCACCCAACTCGGATTGAAATACGACGGATTGCCCCCAACCGACCACTACATAGAGGGCGTTGTGCAGGTGATGCTCGACGCTACACACAACTTCAGCCGTCCACTTAGCTTTGAGCGTATGTTCGGATGGCACCACGCTCTGTTTCCCAACGGATACAGCGGAATGTACAAAATCAGTGTAGGCAAATGGCGTGAAGGCAAGGAGGCAATGCAAGTGGTGTCGGGAGCGATGGGAAAGGAACGTGTACATTACGAAGCTCCGCCTTCAGAAGAAGTGCCACGAATGATGAACGACCTGCTCGAATGGATTGAGGCGAACGACTCCAAGACCGATCCGCTCATAAAGGCAGCTATCGCCCACTTATGGTTTGTCACCATTCATCCTTTCGACGACGGCAACGGACGTATATGCCGAACCATCACCGAGATGCTACTGTCAAGAGCCGACCATACCGGGGAACGTTATTACAGTCTGTCGTCGCAGATTCTACAGAACCGTAAGGCTTACTACGACAACCTTGAGCATGCGCAGAAGGGCGGAATGGACGTGACGGAATGGGTGGCGTGGTTTCTCAGTACACTGAAGGACGCTATCAACGCGTCGCTCACCAAGACAGAGAACGTTGTACGCAAACGCCAATTCTGGAACCGTCATGAACAGACACCGTTCAACGAGCGCCAGCGCAAGATGCTCAACCGACTGTTTGACGGATTTGAAGGCAAGCTGAATTCTTCAAAATGGTATAAGATATGCCATTGCTCGCAGGACACTGCAACACGCGACCTGAACGACCTTGTCAATAAAGGCGTACTACGGAAAACCGACGATGGTGGCAGAAATACAAACTATGAATTGAACGAATAATACACTTACATATATGAACGTAAAGATAGAACCCTCATGGCACGAGCACTTGCAGCAGGAGTTTGAGCAGCCTTACTTCGCCCAGCTCACCGACTTCGTGCGTCAGGAATACACCACTCAGACCTGCTATCCGCCGGGTAGCCTCATCTTCAACGCCTTCAATCTGTGTCCGTTCGACAAGGTGAAGGTGGTGATAATAGGTCAGGACCCTTACCACGAACCTCGTCAGGCGCAGGGACTGAGTTTCTCCGTTGCCGACGGAGTGCCGTTTCCGCCGTCGTTGCAGAACATATTCAAGGAGATACAGAACGACTTGGGCAAACCGATTCCTGCCTCGGGCGACCTGACCCGTTGGGCAAAGCAAGGCGTATTGCTGCTCAACGCCACGCTGACTGTACGCGCCCACCAGGCTGCATCGCACCAACGCCACGGATGGGAGACGTTCACCGATGCTGCCATACGTGCCCTCTCAGCCGGTCGCGAGCACCTCGTATTCATTCTGTGGGGCGGTTATGCGCGCTCCAAGGCGCAACTCATCGACCGTTCGCGCCACTTCATACTCGAATCGGTTCACCCCTCACCGCTCTCAGCCAACCGCGGCGGATGGTTCGGCAACCACCACTTCTCACGCTGCAACGCCTATCTCGAACAGAACGGAATAGCACCGATTGAGTGGTAAGGAAACTGACGTTTCAGTTGAAAGTCGAAAATTGAGAGTTGAGAATTGTGATTTCCTCATTAGAATTGCATATTGATAAAGACTTAGAAGATAAATTATATGATATTAGAAATTTCGAATGTATTGGTGTCGAGCGACATCATCACCGAGCAGTTCTGCTGCGATCTGGACAAGTGCAAGGGTATTTGCTGTGTGGAAGGCGACGCCGGAGCGCCCGTGACTATGGACGAGATAGCAGGCATTGAGTCGGCTCTCGACACGGTGTGGGGCGACATGTCGGCATCGGCGCAGGCTGTGGTCGACCATCAGGGCGTAGCCTACACCGACCGCGACGGCGACCTCGTGACGAGTATTGTGGGCGGCAAGGACTGCGTGTTCACCTGCTACGAGGGCGACTGCTGTCTGTGTGCGCTCGAACGAGCCTACCGCCAGGGCAAGACTCAGTTCATCAAGCCCATATCGTGCGCCCTCTACCCTATCCGCGAGAAGCGGTTCAAGGACGGCACCGTGGCTCTCAACTACAACCGTTGGGACGTGTGCGAGGATGCAGTGAAGAAGGGCAAAGAGTTGGGACTGCGCGTATACCGTTTCCTTGAAGGTCCGCTGGTGCGCCGTTTCGGTCAGGAATGGTACGATGAACTGTGTGCCGTTGCCGACGAATACATCAAGGCTTATAAGTAGACGGGACGCAAAAGTGACGATTTTTGTGAGATATTCCAAATTTAATGGGTAATTTTGCACCTATTATAATAATAACAACGTATCTCAGAAAATATGGTACTCAACTACATCTGGATAGCCTTCTTCCTCATAGCATTCGTCATTGCCACCGTGCGGCTGGTGTTTATGGGCGACACCGAGGTGTTTCCAGTCATCATGAACTCCACGTTCGACACGTCGAAGACGGCATTCGAGATTTCGCTCGGACTCACCGGCGTGCTCTCGCTGTGGCTCGGCATAATGAAGATTGGCGAGAAGGGCGGCGTCATAAACGTTGTGGCGCGCGTTCTGTCGCCCGTGTTCACACGTCTGTTTCCCGACATTCCGAAGGGTCATCCCGTCACGGGCAGCATCTTCATGAATGTCGCTGCCAATATGCTGGGACTCGACAACGCTGCCACTCCGCTCGGACTGAAGGCTATGGAACAGCTTCAGGAGCTGAATCCGAAGAAGGACACCGCCACCAATCCGATGATTATGTTCCTCGTGCTCAACACGTCGGGACTCACCTTGATTCCCGTCAGCATCATGGTGTATCGTGCGCAGATGGGGGCAGCACAACCTACCGACATCTTCGTGCCCATTCTTCTCGCCACGTTCTTCTCTACGCTGGCGGGCATCGTCTTCACTTCGCTCTACCAGCGCATCAATCTCATCAACCGTACAATGCTGCTCACGCTCGGCGGCATGTCGGCTGTGGTGGCTGCTATAATATGGGGCTTCGCACAGATGGACAAGGCGCAGATGAACGTTGTGAGCACTTCGGTGGCAAATATCCTGCTGATGCTCATCATAGTGATGTTCATCCTGGCTGGTATGCGCAAGAAGGTGAACGTCTACGACGCCTTCATCGAAGGCGCAAAGGACGGATTTACCACTGCCGTCAGAATCATTCCTTATCTCGTGGCTATACTCGTGGGCATCGGAGTGTTCCGTGCTTCGGGCGCTATGGACATGCTGGTGGACGGCATCAAGTGGACCGTTGCTGCTCTGGGTGGCAACACCGACTTCGTGGGCGCTCTGCCTACAGCGCTGATGAAACCCCTCTCGGGCAGCGGAGCACGCGGCATGATGGTGGACGCGATGACCACCTACGGTGCCGACTCGTTCGTCGGACGACTCTCTTGCATCTTCCAAGGCTCTACCGACACCACCTTTTACATCCTCGCCGTCTACTTCGGCAGCGTAGGCATACGCTATACCCGTCACGCAGTAGCCTGCGGTCTGCTGGCAGACTTGGCTGGAGTGATTGCGGCAATAGCTATCTGTTACATGTTCTTTTAAAAGTAAAAGAGTAAAAAATTAAAAGAGTAAAAAGGTAAAAGAGGGAAAATCTAACAATTAAAGAATCCACCCCTATGCAGCAAAATCCATTCAACCGCCCTACCAATCAGCCCGACAGCTATAAGACGCTGATTGTTTTCCGCAAGTCGGAGTGTGTCTACGACATCACATTCTACTTCGTAAGCCGATTCCTTGAACGCAGTCACGACCGCACGGTCGACCAAATGCAGCAGGCGGCACGCTCGGGCAAGCAGAACATAGTAGAAGGCTACAGCGATGCCGAAGGCTCTACCGAGATTGAACATAAGCTGACGGTAATAGCCAAGGGCAGCCTTGAGGAACTCAAAGAGGACTACAAGGACTATCTGCGCAACCATGGTCTGGAGATATGGGGATCTCAGCATCCCAAATACCGGATGGCACAGCCACTGTGCCGACGCATCAACGACAGCGCATGGTATCGAAGACAGATAGAAGGACGCTGCGCTGAAGAAATAGCCAACATCGCTCTGATAGTGATTCATCAGACTCTCGCCATGCTACGCGGACTCATCGACTACCAGAACCGCAAGTTCTTGGAAGAAGGTGGAATAAAGGAGCAGAGATACAAGGCGAGAGTTGACTGGAGAAACGGAAAAAGATAGGTGTGCGCAGGGGTAATTTTGGTAGGTTCTGGTAGGTTTTGTAGGTGGCGTAGGTATAGTAGGCAGCAGCCAAAACCTACAAAACCTACAAAACCTACAAAACCTACCCAAACCAACAAAACCTACAAAACAATAACAAAAAGTCAATATGGCAAATCTCAAATCCCTTGCTAAGGACACCGCCATTTACGGTCTTAGCAGTATCGTAGGCAGATTTCTTAATTATCTGCTTGTACCTTTGTACACGGCAAAACTGTCTGCCGCGAGTGGAGGCTATGGCATCATCACAAACGTATATGCCTATACGGCTTTGCTGATGGTGATTCTCACATACGGAATGGAGACCACCTTCTTCCGCTTCGCCAACAAGGAAGGCGAGGATCCGCAGAAGGTTTACTCTACAACATTGATGTCTGTGGGATTCACATCGCTGCTGTTCGTGGTGCTGGTGCTGACGTTCATCAGCCCGATATCATCGTTCATGGGCTATGCCGACCATCCTTCGTATATCTGGGTGATGGCTGTCACGGTGGCGATAGATGCCTTCCAGTGCATCCCCTTCGCCTATCTGCGATACAAGAAACGCCCTATCAAGTTCGCTACCCTGAAGCTTCTGAACATCTTCATGGCGATAGCGCTCAATCTGATGTTCTTCCTCGTGCTGCCTGCCATATACGAAAGCAACGGCGCAACGGGTCTCATCGCACAGATATACGACCCTACCGTTGGCGCTGGCTATGCCTTCTATGTCAACCTTTTCTGCTCGGCTGCGCTCACCTTCTTCTTCTGGAAGGAGCTGGTAGGCATCAAATACCAGTTTGACAAGGCACTGCTGCGCCGCATGTTCTCCTACTCATGGCCTATACTGGTGCTCGGCATAGCCGGCATTCTCAACCAGACAGCCGACAAGATACTGTTCCCTTACATCTACGAACGCAGCGACGCACATAGCCAACTGGGAATTTATGGCGCTGCATCGAAGATTGCCATGATAATGGCTATGATAACCCAGGCGTTCCGCTATGCCTACGAACCGTTCGTGTTCGGCAAGTCGAAGGACAAGGACAACCGCGAAACGTACGCCCAGGCAATGAAGTTCTTCATCATATTCACTCTGCTGGCGTTCCTCGTAGTGATAGGCTATCTCGACGTACTGAAGCATATCATCGGCCGCGACTACTGGTCGGGACTGCGCGTTGTGCCCATTGTGATGGCTGCCGAGATAATGATGGGCGTGTACTTCAATCTCTCGTTCTGGTACAAACTCATCGACAAGACCATCTGGGGAGCCTGGTTCTCGGGTGCAGGATGTGCCGTGCTCATAGCCGTCAATGTGCTGTTCGTACCGCGATATGGCTATATGGCGTGTGCATGGGCGGGATTTGCAGGCTACGCAACGGCTATGGTGCTGTCGTATCTTGTAGGTCAGAAGAAGTATCCGATAAATTATCCGCTCAAGTCAATAGGCGTTTATGTGGCTATAACGGTACTGTTCTACTTCTGCATGAACTTCGCCAACGAGCATCTGCCCAACTGGGCAGCACTGGGAGTGAACACTGTGCTGATAATAATGTTCATGGCGCACATCATATATCATGATATGCCGCTGAAGAAGATATTCAAGTAGATTTTGTAGGGTTTGGTAGGTTTAGTAGGTATAGTAAGTACAGTAAGTAGGCTTGCGCCTACTAAACCTACCAAACCTACAAAACCTACCAAACCTACAAACAAGATAATCAACAATCAATAACAATCTCTAAATGAAAAAGAATCTAATTCTCGCGGCTGCCATGCTGTTGTCAGCAGCTGCCGCTCATGCCGACGAAGGCATGTGGACGCTCTACAACCTGCCGCACGCAGTGTACGAGCAGATGAAGACGTACGGATTCTCGGCTCCATACGAGAAGCTGTACAAGGGCGAAGACGCCATCATGAAGTCGGTTGTCAACTTCTCGGGCTACTGCTCGGGTGTTGTCGTATCGCCCGACGGACTGGTGCTGACCAACCACCACTGTGGTTTCGAGGCCATCCGTTCTCATTCTACTGTTGAGCACGACTACATGCTCAACGGATTCTACGCCAAGTCGTTTGCCGAGGAGCTGCCCAACAAGAGCATGTTCGTAAGCTTCATGGTGGAACAGAAGGACATCACACCCGAACTGGAGAAGCGTGGCATCAAGAACATGACCAACGACGAGCGCGCCAAACTCCTGAACGAGGTGGAGAACGAAATGATCAAGGAGGTACACGCTAAGGACAAGACTCTCGACCTGGAAATAAAGCCATTCTACGAGGGCAACAAGTACTACGCCACTACCTACCGCACATTCCGCGACTTGCGTCTGGTGTTCGCCATTCCTAAGTCAATGGGTAAGTTCGGAGGCGAGACCGACAACTGGATGTGGCCGCGCCAGACATGCGACTACTCTGTATTCCGTATCTACGCCGACCCGAAGACCAACGGTCCGGCTGAATATTCTAAGGACAACGTGCCCTATCATCCACAGCACTGGACAAAGGTTTCGATGGACGGATATAAGGAAGGCGACTTCGCCATGACCATCGGCTACCCAGGTTCGACCGAACGCTATCTCTCAAGCTACGGCATCCGCCAGATGCGCGACGCTGAGAACGCACCACGTGCACAAGTACGCGGCGTGAAGCAGGACGTTATGATCAAGCACATGCGTGCCGATGAGGCTGTACGCATCAAGTACGACTCTAAGTATGCACAGAGTTCCAACTATTGGAAGAACTCATTGGGTATGAACAAGTGTATCGACTCGGTAGGTATCGTTCGTCAGAAGGCCGATTTCGAGGACCGCATCCAGGAGTTCCAGAAGTGGACCGGCTACCTCAAGGGCAAGCTCGACTTCGACAAGATGGCACAGCTCTACGCCAAGCAGCTTGACGTTACCAAGGAGTTCACAGCTCTGCGCGAGTCGTTCGGCCGCACTTCCGAGTTCAACACACGTGCCATCAGTCTGGCTATGATGGTGCCTGCAAAGGCTGCCAAGGCTGCCAAGAAGGGCAAGTCGACATACGTATTCGAGGACAACAGCGCCGAATGGGACGCAGCTCTCGACAAAGACGTGCAGGCAGCGCTCATCGACAACTTCCGTCAATACGTACCTGCCGACCAGCTCCCTGCCTTCTACAAGACCATTGAGGAGAAGTTCGGCGGCGATTCGCGCAAGTATGTCGACTGGCTGTACTCTACTTCGGTAGTGATGAAGAGCGGCAAGAAGATCAAGCTCAACGAGAAGGCTCTCGCCAAAGACCCCGGTTACCAGTATGGCAAGCAGATTAACGAGATGATGAACAAGTGCCGCAGTCTGCTCATGCCGCTCCGCGAGGAGATAGCCGAGCAGGAGAAGTATCTCTGCGACGCCAAGGTGCGCATGGAGCAGGAACTGCCCCACTACTCAGATGCCAACTTCACCATGCGTCTTTCGTACGGTCAGGTGGGCGGTTATCTGCTCGGTGGCAATCCTTCGGGCTACTACACCGATGCCGCTTCTATCGTTCGCAAGATGGAGTCGGGCGAAAAGGGAACTATCGACTACCAGGCTGAGCCTATTATGAAGCAGATCCTCTCTGCCAACGACTTCGGCAAGTACACCGACAAGACTACTGGCAAGATGCAGCTCTGCTTCCTCACCAACAACGACATCACCGGCGGCAACTCAGGTTCGCCGATGTTCGACGGTAAGGGCAACCTTATCGGTCTGGCATTCGACGGCAACTGGGACTCATTGTCAAGCGATATATGGTTTGACAAGCGTCTGGCACGCTGCATCGGAGTTGATATCCGCTACGTACTCTTCCTCATGGACAAGTGGGGACATGCTGATCGTCTGCTCAAGGAAATGGGCGTTTCGGGCGAGAAGTAAAAAAAACAATTGAAAGCTATAAAAACAATTGAGAGTTGAAAGTTGAGAGTTGAAAGTTATGATATGCATTGTTTCTAATGCGATGATTTTAAATGTTTAAAATCGGTAATCATAACTCTCAACTCTCAACTTTCAACTCTCAACTATTATTTGAATGTTATCGGCAAGCCCAAAAGCGTGCGCCATTGACAGCCATACGGGTTTCGAACACACCGGCTTCGTCGGGATTTACACGTATGGTCTCGCCGTCGCTGAGACGTGCCTGGATAGTGCCGTCATCGTTAAAGCGGAATATCTCCACCTTCTTTCCATTCTGTTCCTGCGACCATGAATTGGTCTTCTTATCATAGATGAAGCTCACAACTTCACCGTTTGGCGAAGTGACTTCATATCCGTTGCGCAGCGTCTTTACCGCATAAATCAATCCATCCTTACCCGTCACCTCCTGAACTGTGCCCACCTTCTGAGCCAACGGATTGCTGCCCGACCAGAATTCGATAGTATTGAGCACCAAAGCATCAGCAACAGCACACACAGCATAAGCCGGCGAGATGAGAATGAATATGATCTCGTTGAGGAACTTCGAGTTTGTAGCGTGGGTGTTCCACTTAGCCACACGGCCAAACAGCGAGAATGAACCAACGCAAGAACTGGTTAGCAAGGTGGCAGCGAGCAATAGCGCCGACACCTTAAGATGTCTGATTTTCATAAGCATATAATTTAAAACATCCGTAAAGTTAGTAAAAAAAACGTATCGTTGTTTATATTCATCTCTATTTAACAGTTTTATGCATATATACATTGACAAGTTATAACTAAAAAAACAATCGATATGTCAGATATATTTCGTACATTTGCACCTATATCAACATTATAAGCCATACAAAGATGACCTTACCTGACTTAAAAGACATAACAGTAGAATACGCCATACGCATGTGCGGAGGCAGCCATATAGACAATGATATTCTCATTCTTGACGAGATTGCAAATATGCCATTGCCTCGCGAACCGCGACGCATACAATGTCTGCTTTTAGCATTGTGTACCAAAGGCTCTGCACGATACGTTGTCGACTCTGTAGAACATAACGTCAAAGCAGGCGACCTTATCATCATCAATCAGGGACGCGTCATCTACGACTGCACTGTGTCGCCCGACTGCCGTGGCATGGGCATCATTATCAGCTACGACTTCTTCAACGAAACCATCAAGAGCGTACACGAACTGTCACAGCTCTTCCTATTTGCACGCACCCACCCCGTGTTCAGTCTGCCCGAAGAAAAAGCCAGCTTCATACGCCATACGTTGACCTGCATGAAGCAAAAGATGGACGAAACAGACAACCACTTCCGTCGCGAGATGATGCAATCGATGTTCCTCACTATGGTTTACGAGGTTAGCAACGTTATATATAAGGTACAGTCGCGTGCCAACGAGCGCAATACACGTGCCGAAGAGATTTTCACTAAATTCTTATTGCTTGTCGAGAACCACTTCCGCAGCGAGCGTAGAGTGAGCTGGTATAGCGAACAATTGTGCATATCGCCCAAATATCTCTCCGAAACGATAAAGAACGTGTCCAAACGTACACCCAACGAGTGGATTGACGCATACGTTACGATGGAGCTGCGCATGCTTCTGCGCAACACACAACGCAGCATCAAGGAGATAGCTCAAAGCCTAAACTTCTCCAATCAGTCGTTCCTTGGCAAGTATTTCAAGGAACATGTGGGCATGTCGCCGTCGGAATACAGACGCAGCTGAAGTTACATTCCGTAGCGATAAATATGTATTAATGTTACAAAACGACACTATACATGTCGATAATATTACAAAATAATACATCTTTCTTGCTATAAATCAAAAACAATAATTATTTTTTCGATTTTTATATTGCTTTTTGAAAGTAAATCATTAAATTTGCAATCACTTTGATAGGTTTTTCAATGGTTTACTAATTAAAAGCAATTGAGATGGGAAAAACACAAGACCATCAAGCCGGCCAAGCAATGGCTGGCGAGAGATTTTCAGGACTTTACAATACCGCCTACGAACACGATGCATGTGGAGTGGGTATGGTAGTGAATATTCATGGTAACAAGAGCCACGAATTAGTAGACAACGCTCTGCGCGTACTTGAGAATATGCGCCACCGCGGAGCCGAAGGTGCCGACAACAAGACGGGCGACGGTGCGGGAATCATGCTCCAGATTCCTCACGAATTCATACTCTTGCAGGGCATTCCGGTGCCCGAGAAGGGCAAATACGGCACAGGTCTCGTCTTTCTTCCTAAAGACGAGCCACAGCAGCAGGCCATTCTGTCAATAATGATTGAAGAAATCGAGCGCGAAGGACTCACGCTCATGCACCTGCGCACTGTGCCTACCAATCCCGAATGCCTCGGCGTGTCGGCACTTGCTACCGAACCGGCCATCAAGCAGGTTTTCATTACGGGCGTTACCGACGACAAGGTGCCCACCTTCGAGCGCACATTATATATTATACGTAAGCGCATTGAAAACCGTGTCAATAACAAGGACTTCTACATCTGCTCGCTTTCGAGCCGGAACATAGTTTATAAGGGTATGCTGTCGTCAATGCAGGTGCGCCAGTACTACCCCGACCTCACCAACAATTACTTCACTTCAGGATTGGCGCTCGTTCACTCGCGCTTCTCTACCAACACCTTCCCCACATGGAGCCTTGCCCAGCCGTTCCGCCTCTTGGCACACAACGGCGAGATAAACACCATTCGCGGCAACCGCTCTTGGTTCAAGGCACGCGAGAGTGTACTCTCAAGTGAGGCATTGGGCGACATCCGTGGCATCTCCCCTATCATACAGCCCGACATGTCAGACTCTGCAAGTCTCGACAACGTATTCGAGTTTTTCGTGATGAGCGGACTCTCACTGCCGCACGCCATGGCTGTAATGGTGCCCGAAAGCTTCAACGACAAGAACCCGATACCTGAGGATTTGAAGGCTTTCTACGAGTATCACTCTATACTTATGGAACCGTGGGACGGCCCTGCCGCACTGCTGTTCAGCGACGGAAGATACGCCGGAGGAATGCTCGACCGCAACGGTCTGCGCCCGGCACGATATACTATTACCAAGAATGACACTATGGTCGTGGCATCCGAAGTGGGTGTCATGGACTTTGACCCGACTGAGATTGCCGAAAAGGGACGCCTGCAACCAGGCAAGATTCTCCTTATCGACACTCAGGAGGGCAAAATCTACTACGACGGCGAGATTAAGGAGCGCCTCGCAAGCGCCCATCCTTACCGCCAGTGGTTGTCTACTAACCGTATACAACTTGAGAAACTGCACTCCGGACGTAAGGTTGACAACTCTGTCGACGACCTCACACGCAAGGAACTTATGTTCGGTTTCGGCGAGGAAGATGTCGACGGCACCATCGTTCCGATGGCTACCAATGGCCAGGAACCTACCGCCTCAATGGGCAACGACACTCCGCTGGCTGTACTGAGCGGCCACGCGCAGGTGTTCTTCAACTACTTCCGCCAGCAGTTTGCGCAGGTTACCAACCCTGCCATCGACTCTATCCGCGAGTCATTGGTCATGTCTTTGTCGGAATATATTGGTCGCGTGGGTTCCGGTATTCTCTCGCCCGACGAGTCAAACTGCAAGATGGTGCGTCTGCCCCACCCCATTCTGACCAACACTCAGCTCGATATACTGTGCAATATACGCTACAAGGGATTCAACACCGTCAAGTTGCCGATGCTGTTTGAGTGCAGCAAGGGCGAGGACGGACTGCGCGAGTCGCTCGATGCACTCTGCAAGGAGGCTGAACGCAGCGTCGACGACGGCTACAACTACATCATCCTCAGCGACCGCGATGTCGATGAAGAGCACGCAGCCATTCCTTCGCTGCTCGCAGTGAGCACCGTTCATCATTACTTGATTTCCGTCGGCAAGCGCGTGCAGACCGCCCTTATCGTAGAGAGCGGCGAGATTCGCGAGGTGATGCACGCCGCATTGCTCTTGGGCTACGGTGCTTCGGCACTCTGTCCGTACATGACATACGCCATACTCGACGACCTTGTGAAGCGCGGAAAGATTCAGGAGAACTATCCGACAGCCGAAGCCAACTACATCAAGGCAGTGAAGAAAGGTCTGTTGAAGATTATGGCAAAGATGGGTATCTCAACCATCCGCTCATATCGCGGAGCCAAGATATTCGAGAGCATAGGTCTGTCGGAGGCATTGCTGAAGACTTACTTCGGTACAGAAGTGAGCACTATAGGCGGCGTCGGACTCGAAACCATCGCCCGCGATGCAATAAGCATGCACGACAAGGCCTTCAACAACCGCAAGAAGCTCGACTTCCTGCCCAACCTCGGACAATTCCACTGGCGCAAAGACGGCATACGCCACGCCTGGAACCCCGAAACCATCGCTACACTTCAGCTTGCCACACGCACTGGCAATTACGCTAAATACAAAGAGTTCACGAAGTTTGTCGACGAGAAAGAAGAACCAATCTTCATCCGCGACTTCTTCGATTTCAAACAAAATCCGATACCAGTCGACGAGGTAGAACCCGTCGAGAACATTGTTAAACACTTCGTGACGGGTGCCATGTCGTTCGGAGCTCTGTCAAAGGAGGCTCACGAGGCAATGGCTCTTGCCATGAACAAGCTCGGCGCACGCTCAAACACAGGTGAAGGCGGCGAGTTGAGCGAGCGTTTCCACGAGACAGTGGACGGCGTTTCGCTTTCGAGCAAGACCAAGCAGGTTGCTTCGGGACGCTTCGGCGTAACTACAGAATATCTAGTCAACGCCGAGGAGATACAGATTAAGGTGGCGCAGGGTGCCAAGCCGGGTGAAGGCGGACAGCTGCCGGGCTTCAAGGTGAACGAGGTGATTGCCAAAACGCGTCACTCCATTCCCGGAATCTCGCTCATTTCGCCTCCTCCTCACCACGACATCTACTCTATTGAGGACCTGGCCCAGCTCATCTTCGACCTCAAAAACGTCAATCCTAAGGCAGCCATCAGCGTGAAGCTCGTTGCCGAGAGTGGCGTAGGCACCATCGCAGCGGGCGTTGCCAAGGCCAAGGCCGACCTCATCGTCATCTCAGGAGCCGAAGGTGGTACTGGTGCTTCGCCTGCATCGAGCATGCGATTTGCCGGTATTTCGCCCGAAATCGGATTGTCTGAAACTCAGCAGACACTCGTCAAGAACGGTCTGCGCGGTCAGGTTCGCCTGCAAGTGGACGGTCAGTTGAAGACAGGACGCGACGTTGTGCTCATGGCTCTGCTCGGTGCAGAGGAGTTCGGATTCGGTACTGCAGCGCTGATCGTGCTCGGTTGTGTGATGATGCGTAAATGCAACCTCAACACATGTCCTATGGGCGTAGCCACACAGAACCCCGAACTGCGTAAGTTGTTCCGCGGCAAGGCCGAATATCTGGTCAACTACTTCACCTTCGTAGCCCAAGAAGTGCGCGAATACTTGGCCCAGATGGGCTATCGCAGCCTCAACGAGATAGTAGGACACACCGAACTCATCCTCACCAAGAAGGACGAGAAGAATCCCAAGTCGGCTCTGCTCGACTTCCACCGACTTCTGTTCCAGGAGCCCAACGGCTGCTCGCTCTATCACACAGCACAGCAACGCCACGAGCTTGGCGACGTATTGGACCAGCATCTGATACGTGGAGCGCAGAACGCAATAGAACGTCAGGACGAGGTTTCGCTCGATTTCACCATCAAGAACACCGACCGTGCCGTTGGCGCAATGCTCAGCGGAATGATAGCTCAGAAGTATGGCGAGGCAGGACTGCCCGACAAGACCATCAACGTGAAGTTCAAGGGCTCGGCAGGACAGAGCTTCGGCGCATTCCTCGTTAAAGGTGTCGACTTCAAACTGGAAGGCGAAGCCAACGACTACTTCGCCAAGGGCCTCTCAGGCGGACGCATATCAATACTCCCGCCCATTAGAAGCAACTTCGCAGCCGAGGACAACATCATAGCCGGCAACACCGGACTGTATGGCGCAACAAGCGGCGAACTCTACATAAACGGTAAGGTTGGCGAACGCTTCGGTGTGCGCAACTCGGGTGCCACAGCCGTCATCGAGGGCGCAGGCGACCACTGCTGCGAGTATATGACGGGCGGCCGAGTAGTAGTACTGGGCGAAACGGGACGCAACTTCGCTGCCGGTATGTCTGGCGGCGTGGCTTACGTGTGGGACAAGAACCACAACTTCGACTACTTCTGCAATATGGATATGGTCGAGATCAACCTTGTCGACGACAGCAACTACCGCAAGGAGCTGCACGAACTCATACGCCAGCACTACCTATACACTGGTTCGAAACTCGCACGCACCATGCTCGACGACTGGAACCGCTACGTTGAGGACTTCATACAGATTGTCCCAATCGAATATAAGCGTGTGCTGCAGGAAGAGCAGGTACGCAAGCTGCAACAGAAGATTGCAGACATGCAACGCGATTATTAAAGTGAAGAACGAAGAGGGAAGAGTGAAGAATCCATTAGTAGAATGCTCTTCAGACTTGCCTCTTCTTCAAAACGACAGAACAAAAATAATAACAACCAAGGGAAAGAATGAAGATATAGTAATCCAATAATAAACGAAACCAATATAGTCTTGCAATACAATTGTAAGAAACGAAACTATTGGATTCTTCACTCTTCCCTCTTCACTTTTCACTTAAATTATGGGCAATCCAAAAGCATTCCTCACTATACACCGTAAAGAGGCGGGCTACCGCCCCATACACGACCGCATTCACGACTTTGGTGAAGTCGAACAAACACTCAACAGCAACGACCGCCGTCAGCAGGCATCACGCTGTATGGACTGTGGCGTACCCTTCTGCCACTGGGCATGCCCCCTGGGCAACAAGGCACCCGAGTGGAACGACGCCCTATACAAGGGCGACTGGGAGCTGGCTTATCGCCTGCTCAACTCAACCAACGACTTTCCCGAGTTCACCGGACGCATCTGTCCGGCGCTGTGCGAGAAGGCTTGCGTGCTCAATCTCGTTGAACACGAACCTACAACCAACCGCGAGGACGAGTGCGCCATTACCGAACACGCATTCCAGGAGGACTACGTACGTGTAGAACAACCCGAACGCAACGGCAAGAAAGTATGCGTCATCGGTGCTGGACCTGCCGGACTCGTGGCAGCCAACCGCCTCAACCACATGGGCTACTCGGTAACAGTGATGGAGAAGAACGAAAGCGCAGGCGGACTGCTGCGCTACGGCATTCCTAACTTCAAGCTCAACAAGGCTGTCATCGACCGTCGTATCGCTCTACTCGAAGAAGAAGGCATCGTATTCAAATACAACTCACCAGTCGACGTAGAACATCTGCCCGAGGGCTTCGACGCTTACGTTGTATCAACCGGAACGCCTACTGCACGCGACCTCAAGATTCCCGGACGCGAACTGAAGGGCGTACACTTCGCTCTCGAAATGCTCTCACAGCAAAACAGAGTGTTGGCAGGTATGGAGTTCAAGAAGGAAGAACTGGTCAACGCCAAGGGTAAAGACGTGCTCGTAATAGGCGGTGGCGACACCGGATCAGACTGCATCGGAACGGCACACCGCCAGGGATGTAAGTCGGTAACTCAAATAGAGATTATGCCGCGACCCGTTGACGGACCCGACGACCCGAAGAATCCTTGGCCCAACTGGCCTCGTACACTCAAGACTACATCGTCGCACGAGGAGGGTTGCACACGCCGCTGGAACATTAACTCATTAGAGTTCCTCGGCGACAAGAACGGCAAGCTTACCGGAGTGCGTGTACAAGAAATAACATGGAAACCCAATCCCGACGGCGGACGTCCGCTGATGGAGCCAGTGGGCAAGCCAGAGATAATAAAGTGTGAAATGGTGTTGCTCGCAATGGGATTCCTCAAACCCGAACAACCCAAGTTTGCCTCTAACGTATTCGTAGCCGGCGATGCAGCAAATGGAGCATCGCTTGTAGTACGAGCTATGGCAAGCGGAAAGAAAATAGCTGCTGAAATAGATAATTTCCTATCGAAGTAATTGCTTTTATACGTCCTGTTGTTGAAACAGAACAAAATGCAGCTATATAGAGACGGGGTCGTCGCCGAAGAGGCAACGACCCCGTTATTTTTTTGTCCTTAAAGCGATTGGCTTACTCGCCCATCACCTTCTTAGGCAATACAAGATTGAGGATTACGGCAAGCAGGAACACTACTGCTACGCAGTTCTCAGCAAATACGGTGCGCACGATTTCGGGGAATATGGCAAACATTCCGGTGGCTTGGGTGAAGCCAAGACCTACACTCAGCGACAAACTAACAATGACCATGTTGCGCTGTGAGAATCCTGCACGTGCCATCATACCAAATCCGGCAAACAGAATGCTTCCGAACATCATGATAGTACAGCCGCCGAGCACAGCCTGTGGGATTGTGGTGAGGGCTGCACCGATAGCGGGGAACACGCCGCCGATAATCATCACCACAGCACCTACGCCGATAGTGAAGCGGTTGACGACACCCGATATGGCTGCCAGACCTACGTTCTGGCTGAATGATGTGATTGGAGTACAGCCGAACAGACCCGATACTGAGCTGACGAAACCGTCGCAGCAGATGGCAGAACCCATCTCCTTGGTCTCCGGGTCGCGCTTCAAGGCGCTGTTGCAGAGTGCTGAAGTGTCGCCGATAGTCTCAGTTGCCGACACAAGATATACGGCTACTACAGAGAGGATGGCACCGATGTTGAACTCGGGAGTGAAGGGGAGTAAGCGCGGCAGGGCGATAATGGAATGTCCGCTGAGGCTGTCGAAGTTGACCATTCCCATGAAGCAGGCGAGCACATAGCCCACGATGAGGCCCACAAGAACCGAAAGCGAGCGCAGGAAACCCTTGGCAAACACCTGGCAAAGCAGGCAGGCAAGAAGCGTTACGGTGCCCACAATCCAGTTGTTCATGCTGCCGAAGTCGGGCGCACCCATACCTCCTGCAAACGAGTTGGCTCCGATGGGCAGAAGCGAGAAGCCGATAGCCGTAACGACAGTAGCCGAAACGACATGCGGGATGAGCTTGATCCAGTACTTGACGAAGAGTCCGAGCAGTCCCTCAACAAGACCGCCGACGATGACGGCACCTATAAGCGTGCCCATACCGTATGTTCCGGCAATGCCGATGGCAAGCGAGAGGAACGTGAACGAGATGCCCATCACGATAGGTAGACGCGAACCAATGCGCCATACGGGGAAGAGCTGCACCAGAGTACCGATACCGGCAATCACCATACAGTTCTGTATGAGCGCGGCACTGACTGCGCTGTCGAGTCCGACGGCAGCGGCAAGAATCATGATTGGAGTGATGTTGCTGACAAACATGGCCAGCACGTGCTGTAGACCGAACGGGAGAGCTTTTCCCAACGGCACTCTACCGTCAAGCTGGTAGAGATTCTCAGAGGAATTTGACATTGTTTTTTATATGTAAAGTGAATTGATATATCACTCAGAAATTGCGACTTTGCACAATATAGGGTGCAAAGTTACAAAAAAAAATGCTTTATTGGTTCTCCTTGTTTATCAAGTTCACAACAACCTTCACCATTACATCCTTCTCCTCAGTGCGGCTCTCTGCAATCATCAGAGTAAGTGCAACGAGGGTGTTGTCGGCAATGCGTTTGTGTCCGTCTTCGGCATACAGCACACGGTTGTTATTGAGAAACCACAGGAAGAGCATTGCAGCAATGCGCTTGTTTCCGTCGCTGAACGAATGGTTCTTTACAACGAGATATAGCAGCATGGCTGCTTTCTCCTCGACAGAAGGATAGAGTTCTTCGCCACCGAAGGTCTGGTATATCTGTCCGATGCTGCTTTTGAACGAGTCGTCCTTCTCGTTGGCAAACCATTGTGAACCTCCGAACTTATCCTTTAAGGCGTTGATGGCCTCCATTGCATTATCATAAGTAGCACGGAACGGCTCATTCTTGGTTGTCTGCTGTATTGACAGCGACTGATAATCGTAATGGTCGAGAGTGTCGAGGGCGTAAACATAATCGCTGATAACATTAAACAATCCGTCATATTCCTCTGTCGTGACTTTCTGCTGCATACCTACTGCGCGTGCCATAAGCCGCACTACATCTTTAAGCTCGTTGTAGCGGTCGAGCTTGAGCTGCTGGTTTATGACGTAGCCTTTGATGAGGTATTGCTTGAGAACGGAGGTTGCCCAACGACGAAACGATGTTGCATTCTTGCTATTTACTCTATATCCTACGGAAATAATCATATCAAGATTGTAATATGGTATTTCTCGAACTATCTGTCTTTGTCCCTCTATTCGAACCTGTGCATTTTTTGCACAAGTTGAATTTTCTTCGAGTTCTTCCGATTTATAGATATTACGAATATGACGTACTATTGAAGTTCTATCTACTCCAAACAAATCTGCCATCTGACTTTGTGTAAGCCAAACTGTCTCATTCTCCAACTTCACATTAAGTTGTACGCTGCCGTCTTGCGAACGGTATATTTCTATTTGATTGTTCATGTTTAATTGTTGTTTTGGTTTGTCTTAAAGTTTATAGATTCCCTTTTACTTTTTTACCCTTTTACTTTTTTACTTTTAATACAACCTTCGCTCAGCCCAATCGCCACGGTCGAGGTTTCTATATCCTATAGCTTCGCTTATGTGCTGCACCTCCACGCGCTCCGAACCGGCAAGATCGGCAATGGTGCGAGCTACTTTCAGAATACGATTGTAGGCGCGTGCCGACAGCGAGAACTTCTCCATGGCGGTGCGCAGAAGAGCGATGGAAGCATCATCGGGCTCGGCAAACTCGTGAATCATACGCTCTGTCATCTGAGCATTGCAATGAACGCCACGGTAGTCTTTGAAGCGTGCAGTCTGAATGTCGCGCGCCTTGATTACACGTTCGCGTATTGCGGCACTGGGCTCGCCCGGTTCGGCCTTCGATATGTCCTTGAACGGCACGGGAGTGATCTCGCATTGAATGTCAATGCGGTCGAGCAGCGGGCCCGAAATCTTGTTCATGTAGCGCTGGATTTGTCCCGGCGTGCAGCAACATTTGTGCGTTGGGTCGTTGTAGTAGCCACAAGGGCAAGGGTTCATCGAAGCGATGAACATAAAGGAACATGGAAATTCAACAGTGTATTTTGATCGTGAGATGGTTATCTTATGGTCTTCGAGCGGCTGGCGCAGCACTTCGAGGGTCTGCTTGTTGAATTCCGGCAATTCGTCGGCAAAAAGGACGCCGTTGTGAGCCAATGAAATCTCGCCCGGCTGAGGGTTCACTCCACCGCCGACGAGCGCCACCTCGCTGATAGTATGATGTGGCGAGCGGAACGGACGTTGCGATATGAGCGACGTTCCGCGCTTCAGCTTGCCTGCAACGCTGTGTATCTGCGTTGTCTCCAGACTCTCGGCAAGCGACAACGGAGGCAGTATGGAGGGCAGACGCTTTGCCATCATCGACTTGCCCGAGCCCGGTGGTCCCACCATTATCAGATTGTGTCCGCCAGCCGCAGCCACTTCCAGGGCACGCTTCACGTTCTCCTGGCCGCGAACGTCGGCAAAGTCGAGGTCGTATTTGTATTGCTGCTCGTAAAATTCGCGTCGTGTGTCAACAATAGTAGGCTCAAACACCGATGCACCGGTAAGCAGTTTTATCACGTCAAGGATGTTTTCCATGCCGTAAACTTCGAGGTTGTTGACCACAGCAGCTTCGCGTTCGTTCTGCTTCGGCACAATCAGTCCCTTCAGTTTCTCCTTACGTGCCTTTATGGCTATAGGCAACGCACCCTTTATAGGTTGCAGGTTTCCGTCCAGACCCAATTCTCCCACCATCATAAACTGGTCGAGCACGTCGCTTGTTATGGCTCCGCTTGCCGCCAAAATGCCTATGGCAAGCGGCAGGTCGAATGAGCTTCCCTCCTTTCGGAGGTCGGCAGGAGCAAGGTTTATGGTGATGTCGCCGTGCGGAAACTTATATCCGTTGAACTGAACGGCAGATGCTATGCGGTCGCGACCTTCCCTTACAGCCATGTCGCCGAGTCCCGTCATGCGGTACATCACACCGGGTACAATGTTCACTTCAACAGTCACAGTGGTCACATCAAGGCCGTTCACAGCAGCAGAATAAGTCTTTACGAGCATAATAGTAAGTTGGATTGAAAGGTTAATATATAAAAACAAAAGTAGCGGTTTTGCACGAATTGCGCAAAGAAACAGTATGTTTTTTTTCCGAGTTTTGTTTAATATACTTCGAGTAAGCTATATTCTCAAGCTGCAAACCGACACTTAGCGTTCCTGCCCGACGATTTCAAGCGGCAATACAAGCGGTTGATTATAGGCAGAATACTGAGGTTGAGGTGAATTTTTATATATGTAACCTTGCTGCTTACGGAAATAACTCGTAAATTTGTAGAAAAGAAACAATATGCCAACATATATTTATATTTTTCGGATTCCGCTTTATGTTCTACTCCAACGACCAATACAGAATCAACAAGGTATGGGTGGACGATGCTCATGTTTGGGCTGAGACCACTAATGGATGGAAAGCAGGCTATCCATTCAAGCAATGGCGTAATCTTGCCAATGCTACACAAGAGCAGCGTCAGAACTTCTTTCTTAGTCGTTATGGTATTCATTGGCCAGAGTTGGATGAAGACCTCAACTTTGAAGGAATGTTTGCTGATGCAGGTCTATGCAAACGCTCGGATGGCGAGAACGCCATATATTACCAAGCTTAATTTATAATAACAGTAAAAAGCATAATGGAAGAAGATTTCGATATACGCGAGGAGCAGGCGCATAAGGGCGAGAAGGACTTTGAGAACGCCCTCCGACCGCTGCGATTCGGCGACTTCAGCGGACAGCAGAAGGTTGTAGAGAACCTGGAAGTGTTCGTTGAGGCTGCCAAATATCGTGGCGAACCGCTCGACCACACTCTCTTGCACGGCCCTCCGGGACTGGGCAAGACCACACTTAGCAACATCATTGCCAACGAACTCGGCGTGGGATTCAAGATAACAAGCGGACCCGTGCTCGACAAGCCGGGCGACCTTGCGGGCATACTCACATCGCTCGAGCCGCGCGACGTGCTCTTCATAGACGAGATACATCGTCTGTCGCCCGTCGTCGAGGAGTATCTCTACTCGGCAATGGAAGACTATCGCATCGACATAATGATAGACAAGGGTCCGTCGGCACGCTCAATTCAGATCGACTTGAATCCCTTTACACTCGTCGGAGCTACCACTCGTAGCGGTCTGCTTACAGCCCCGTTGCGCGCCCGATTCGGCATCAATCTGCACCTGGAATATTACGGCCCCGAGATGCTGCAGAAGATTATAAAGCGCTCGGCAGCCATAATGCGGGTGCCTATCGACGACGATGCTGCCATAGAGATAGCCCGACGCTCGCGCGGAACGCCCCGTATAGCCAACGCCCTGCTGCGCCGTGTGCGCGACTTTGCGCAGGTGAAGGGCAACGGACGCATCGACCGCGACATAGCACGGCTGTCGCTCTCGGCGCTCAACATCGACCAGTATGGTCTTGACGAGATTGACAACAAGATACTGCTGACCATCATCGACAAGTTTCGCGGAGGTCCCGTTGGCGTCAGCACCATAGCCACCGCCATCGGCGAGGACACCGGCACCGTAGAGGAAGTGTACGAGCCGTATCTCATCATGGAGGGATTCATCAAGCGAACGCAGCGCGGACGCATGGTCACACCCCTCGCCTATCAGCATCTCGGACGCCCAATGACGGGCAGCAACGCCGTTGAACCGTCGCTGTTCGATTAAAAGTATAAAAACTAACCTATATGGAACAACTACTGCACTATATATGGAAGCACCGCATATTGCCGCTTCACGAACTGCGCACCACCGACGGAAGAGCGGTGGAAATAATCGACCCCGGACTGCACAACACGCATTCGGGGCCCGACTTCTTCAACGCCAAGCTGCGCATCGACGGCACCATGTGGGTGGGCAACGTGGAGATACACGAGCGCTCTGCCGACTGGTTCATGCACTCGCACGACCAGGATCCGGCTTATAACAATGTAGTGCTGCACGTGGCATCGGTGATAGATGCCGACGTTGTTACTGCCGCCGGCTCGCGTCCGCCGCAAATGGAGCTGCACGTTCCACCGTATATCATGCAGAACTATCGCCGTCTGCTTGCAGCCGACCGCTATCCGCCATGCCGCAACACGGTGATGCAGCTGCCACGGCTCACCGTCCACTCATGGATGAGTGCGCTCGGTGCCGAACGTCTTGCCGACAAGTGTGCCGCCATAGAGCAGCGTGTCCGGGCGTCGGGCGGGTCGTGGGAACAGGCTTTCTTCGCCACCATAGCACGCAGCTTCGGCTTCGGTGTCAACAGCGAGGCGTTCGAGCAATGGGCGGCACAGTTGCCCTTCATGCAGGTGGCACACCATCGCGACGACCCGTTTCAGGTCGAGGCACTGTTCATAGGCTTTGCCGGTCTGCTCGACACCAGCCAGATGAACGACCGTCAGCGTACTGCTGCCACTGCCGACCCCTACTTCGTGCGTCTCAAAAGCGAGTGGGAATATCTCGCCCATAAGTTCTCGCTCACAGCCATGCCGCGTCAGACGTGGCGTTTCCTGCGTCTGCGTCCGCAGAACTTTCCCTATATACGTCTTTCGCAACTCGCCCAGCTATACTGCTCGCGCCATGCCGACCTGAGCCGTATCGTCACCTGTGCCTCGCTAAGCGATATGCGCGAAGCGTTGCAAGCCGAAGTAAGTCCCTACTGGCGCACCCACTACACCTTCGGCAATGAGTCGCGCTCTAATGCCAAGCATCTCTCGTCGGCATCCATCGACCTGCTCATTATCAACGCCATAGTGCCCATGCTCTACGCCTACGGTCGCCATCGCAAGGACGAACTGCTCATGGCACGCGCCAACGATTTGCTCCAATCGCTACCGCCCGAAGACAACACCCACATACGCCTATGGCAAGAGTGTGGCATAATAGCCGACAACGCCGCCGACACCCAGTCGCTCATACAACTGCACGCCCGCTATTGCGAGCGCAAAGACTGTCTGCGTTGCAGGTTCGGATATTGGGAACTGCGCTCCAAACAATAAACGTTACCTAACAAAATAATACTGGAAATATGGACTACCAACCTTTATTAGAGAAGATAAGAAAAGAGATTGAGATATACGCTCACGAAGGCAAACAAGCCGATTACATTCCGGCATTGGCAAATGTCAATCCCGACCAGTTTGGACTCTGTCTACGAATGCTCGACGGCCGAACCTATCGTCTTGGCGAATCTGATGTGAAGTTCTCCATACAGAGTATAGCCAAAGTTTTCTCGCTTGCCATAGCCTTAAGCATTTTGGGCAAAGAGCTATGGACAAGAATAGGTAAGGAGCCGTCTGGCTCGGCTTTCAATTCGCTTGTACAATTGGAATACGAGCACGGCAAGCCTCGCAATCCTTTCATCAATGCCGGTGCCTTGGTCACTGCCGACGTTATTCTGACGCATATCGACAACCCGAAAGAATTCTTCATTGAGTTTGTACGCACTCTCGCCGGCAATCCCAACATCAACTACTCCGAGGAAGTGACGCGTTCGGAGATGAGTTGCTGCTATCTGAATGCTTCCATAGCCTATCTGCTGAAGCATCACGGCAACTTGCAGAACAACGTTCACGACGTTCTGCAATTCTATTGTACGATGTGTTCGGTAGAGATGAGTTGCGAAGACCTTTCGCACGCTTTCTTGGCTTTTGCCAAGAGCAACGAACCGTTCTCGCACGCCGGTGTCAATCTCACCGTATCAAGAGTGAAGCGTATCAATGCCATAATGCAGACCTGTGGCTTCTACGATGAGGCAGGCGACTTCGCGTTCCTTGTCGGGCTCCCCGGCAAGAGTGGCGTGGGTGGAGGCATTGCAGCACTCTATCCCTCACGCTACTCTATTGCGGTATGGAGCCCACGACTCAATTCAAAGGGCAACTCCATCATGGGAATAAAGGCATTGGAGTTGTTCACGTCCGAAACGGAAGAATCAATATTTTGAAAGAATTTTTTAGTTGAGAATTGAGAGTTGAAAGTTGAGAGTTATGAAATGATTTGTTATACAAAGTCTTTTGCTATTTATTATCAAAAAAGGTAATCATAACTCTCAACCCTCAACTCTCAACTCTCAAACTCCGCCGCAAGTGGCGCAGCCGCTTCAGCCGTCGCTGTCGCTGCACACCGCGCAACACTCTCATTCCCACTACGGGCCATGCCGGAATATGCTTCACCTGATGGCGTACCATCGGGATGTCCCACAACAGCATGAGGGCGGCAAAGAAGAGTCCGGCTATCAGAGTCCATCCGAACAGTATCTTGACGCTTTGCGCCAGAAATCCCTCCACAATACCATTCATCATCTGCGGAACGTCGACAGCCCTGGCACTCAGCCGCACGCTGTCGACATAACCCGAACAACGGGCAAATCCGTCAGCCACATAGTATTTCATGCCACGTCCGTGCAGCGCCGCACCAACGAGTCCGCCGACAAACATGTGCAGCACGTTGAACACCGACAACGCCTGGAAGAAGTGTTCGAACGACATGATGGCGTGCAGACACCACATGAACGAGATGCACAGAACGGCGTAGCTGAAGCCGCGCCAAACGATTGGTATGCGCAGCTGTTCGATGCTGATGTTGGAGTCGACAAGCACGTAGAATCCGCCGGCATAGATGCAGAACGCCACCAGCGCCAGCGCTATCAGCTTGTACACGTTCCATCGCATCAGCTTGAGCCAGCCTATCGAGAACAGACATCCTGCCACGATGCCCGGCAAAGACCACTGGTTGAGCGCCTCGTAGGTATGGTCGGCGTAGTGCATCACCTCCTCGTAGTACACCATTTCGAGCACATGCTCGCACGAGAAGAGCGCCTCCACCACTCCGATGAGCAGTATGACGGGCACCACATTGTGATAGGTCCACATGGCTGGTTCGATGTACGGCTTGGGATGGTGCATCATGCGTTGCAGACACACGGCGAGCGTGATGAGCATAGTGCCCGTGACAAGGCGGAAGTCGGACGAGTGCCACCAGTCGAGCCAGTCGCCATAGTTGAGCAGCCATGCCACCTGCAGCCACAGCACACACCACAGCAGCGCACCCATCCAGTCGATGCCCTTGAGCGGAATGATTTGCGGCATGGCGTGGAAAGGGCGTGTCAGAAGAGCCTGCACAAGCAGCACGACGAGCATCAGCGCCATGACGAACCAGTGCATGTAGGTCCAGTGCATGTCGAAGGCAAACCATGCGGCGAGATAGCCCGCCAACTCAATGGAGCAGAGCATAATGATGTGCAGTATAGGGAAGAAGACGCCGAAGTCGCGCTTGGGCGTCATCCACAGCTGTATGGTGGACATACACTCGAAGGTGCCTTGTATTTTAGCCATTCCGCACACCACACACAGTGCCCACAGCAGCGGCAGCGGCATCTTGAATGTAGCCAGCAGATTGCACACCACAATCACAGCGGCAGCCGTCATGAGCAGCAGCTTGTTGCTGAAGCGGAACTTCATGCGGAAGAGTACGGGGAAGTAGAGCGCCATACCGATGAGCGTGGCGTACAGACACATCTGCACGTCCTCGCGCATTATGCCCCACTCGCCCACTATATTGTTCATGGCGCCCAGATACATGCCGTTGGACAGCTGGAAGCAGAACGCCAGAACGACGTATATCCACGGCCTTATCCACTTGGGCACAAAGTCGTGATACATGGGCATGGCGAACGTCATGGGAGGTCCGCCAGCTGCATGCTTGTTATTAGTGTTGTTGTCCATAGAGGCTACTTGCTGACAGTACATTCAACGTTCATGCCTGCGCGCAACTTGGCGAGCTTCGACTTGTCGCCTTCAAGGTGTATGCGCACCGGTATGCGCTGCTCCACCTTGACGAAATTGCCCGTAGCATTGTCCTGCGGAATCACGGAGAAAGCCGAACCCGTAGCATCGCTGATGCGCTCCACGGTGCCCTCGAATTCTACGTCGGGCACAGCATCGGCATTGATGCTCACCTTCGCTCCGAGGCTGATACCGGGCAGTTGGGTCTCGCGATAGTTTGCCACTACCCACAGTTCGGAATTGTCAACGATGTCGACCATAGCCTGACCGGGCTGCACGAGCTGGCCCACGTGTATGTTCTTCTTGCCCACCACGCCGTCGGCAGTGGCCGTGATGACGGTGTACGAGAGGTTGAGTCGGGCGAGCTTGATCTGCGCCTGTGCCACGTCGATGGCAGCCTTGTTCTGCGACAGACGATGGCCCTGCTCCTGCTCGGCACGATTCAGTGTGGCACGGCTGCGTACCACCTGCTCGTAGCGTGCCTTGGCAGCGAGATAGTTGGTGTGAATCTGGTCGTACTGCTGCTGTGTCACGGCATCGGCTTTGAGCAGTTGGGCGTAGCGTTGGTCGTCCTGGCGTGCGTTGTCGAGCCGTACACGAGCCTCGTCTATGCCGGCATCCGACACGCTCATGTTCTGTCGTGTCACGCCGATGCCCGAAGTTGTGGCTTCGCCGCCTGCCATTTCGCGCTGCAGGTTGGCCTCAGCCTGAGCCAGCTGGAGGCGGAACTCGCTGTCCTCGATTATCACGAGAGTGTCGCCCTTGTGTACGGGCTGATATTCGCTGAATCGTATCTCCTTGATAAATCCGCCCACACGGGTGTTGACGGGTGTGATGTGCTGCTGCACGGTGGCGTTGTCGGTGAATCACGCCGACACCTATGTACCAGATGTTGAAGTTCTTGTCGATTGGCGGAATGTCGTAAGTAAAAGGTCCTGTAAAGTTGTCGGCTGCCACGACGGCTATCTTGGGCAGGAGTTCGCTCTTGCTTAGCTTCAGCTGCTGTTCAGCCATCTTCACGTCGATGGCCGACTGCTGCAAAACGGGCGAAAGATTGGCTGCTTCGGTTTGCAGCAATTGTTCCGAATCGAGGTTGTCGTCTATGGCTTCAAGATTCATGTCGGGCACGATGATGACGTCGGCGAGTCCGAGCGTGTTGCAAAGCTGATGGTTTGTGATGCTCTTCTGGTCCTCCAGGCGTCGCTTGCCGAGTCTGAGCGACTCCATCTGCAGCTCATATCGTGTCACGTCGTTCTTCAGTGCCATGCCCTGCTTCTGCCTTGACTTGATGTCATCGATGAGTTTGGCGGTGAGAGTGATGTTGCTGGCGTACACCTTGATGCCGTTGTTGAGCTTCATCAGCTCCAGATACTGTCCAAGAGCGATGAAATGCATCTGGTTGCGGGTCATCTGTACGGCGTTCTCGCTGCGTTGTTTCTGCAGTTCGGCAAGTCGGATACCGCTGTTTATGGCTCCGCCTGCATACACCACCTGCTGCGCCTCAAGCGCAAAGGAATTGCCGAAGTGGGGCTGTGTAAAGCCTTTGGCGTTGGAGAAGTCGCGGTCGGTCATGAGCACGTTGCCGTTGTAGCTTGCCGTGAGCGACGCGTTGATGTCGGGCAGGCGCTTGCTCTTGGCCTCCTCTACGGCACGGCTGGCTACGTCGACGCCCGTCTTCTGCGCCGTGAGCACATTGCTGCCGCTCTCAATCAGACTGAATAGTTGGTCAACTGTCATGCTGCGCTGTGCCTGAGCCATGCCGCTTCCAACCGAAAGCAGGCACACGCAGACACCGCATAATAATCTTTTCTTCATTATTACGATGATGCTTAAAAATAAAAACACATTGATTTTGCGATTGCAAAGTTACGCATTTCCGCCACGCCGATTATTTATTAAATATCCACAGGAGTGGGACATTTCGGAACAACTATGCCGTTTTGTCATTTAAAATAGCGATATTTGCAGCACAAATCAGAACGCAAGCTTATAGAAGAATACTGTAGATATGGAACTTAAGGATATAGAAATGCGCCCCAACCGCAAGGCTTCGCTCAAGACGCGCAGCCTGGACGAATGGCTGGGCGAGTACATAGTTATCGACTACGGAATGATTGTGCTGTGCAGGGATGGCGAGGCTGACATCAGGGTGAACTTCACGGAATGGCAGCTGAAGCCCGGCTCGGTGATAACGCTGTTTCCGGGCGACGTGGTGTCGATAACGCAGAAGAGCGAAGAATTCAAGGCGGAGACGCTGCGCTATGCCGCGTCGCTGCTGCGCGAAGCCAGTCTGCAACTGGAGCATACCGTATACTCCGAACTGAAGGCCGACCGTTGCCGCACCGAGTCGGCTACGCTGACAAGCATCGTGAGCAATATGCTGGCGCTGCTGCGTCTGTACTTCGAGCAGGAGGGCTGCACCTGTCTCGACCAACTGGTGATGCTGCAGCTGAAGGCTTTCTTCCTCGGATTTTACGACTATCTGTATCGCAACCCGATAAAGCGCACTACGGAGAACGGCACGCCACGCACCAAGGAACTCTTCAACCGATTTATGCGCGAACTGGAGCACCGCTACCGCGAGTCGCGCGACGTTAGCTACTACGCCGAACTGCTGCACATCTCACCAAAATATCTCAACATGGTGACACAACGCATGACCAGCCACACCATCAAGACCATTATCAATCAGTATGTGGTGCTGCAGATAAAGCAATCGCTCACCACTGAGGAGAAATCAATCAAACAAATAGCGTGGGACTATCACTTCAGCGACCTCTCGTTCTTCTGCCGCTACTTCAAGCAACACACGGGTATGACACCGCAACAGTTCAGAAGGAGGGTGTGTCAAAATAGAAGTTAGAGGAAGTTTGGGCTTTGCCCGTAGTTAATAGAAGTTAGCGGACATATGTATAAATTGCTGAAAATAAAGCATTTGTCTGTTAACTTCCATCCATCGTAGATGGATTAACTTCTTCTTAACTTCCTCTAACTCCTATTTTGACACACCCTCCTCCTACACAAGCTTACAAATCATACCACTCCCCTCCCTACGGGGGAGGGGCAAGGGGGTGGGGCTTCATGCAAATATTGTACAGACAGTAAAAAAGTGTTACAAATAAAAAATCAAATCTAGAGATTGGAGAGAGCTTTTTTAGTGGCTTTTGCTGTGCCCGACACCACCCTACTCCTAATTCTGAACTTCTTTCACTTCCAAATGTAGTCCTTTTGCTATGCAACTGTAGCCCTTTTGCCTTCTAAAAGGACTACAGTTAGAAGGCAAAAGGAGTCCCGTTGAAACAAAATGGAGCATTTTTGCTTCGCTAAGAATTGTATGCCGAAGCAGCAAACACCATAACTTACTGAGTACAAGCCATATAACACAAATCGCTCAAAACTCACAAATTTCGAGCCAAGGAATTCCTTGTGCGTCCAACTCGTAGTTTTGAGCGATAGAAAATGCAAATATTGTCATGGAGCAGCGCTCCAAAGTGAGAGGTAGAGATGTGAATATCTATGTTTAATCGAGTAGGAGGTAAACACTAATCATAGGTGTTTATCTCCTACTTTCGTATTT
>URQS01000009.1 GCA_900550035.1 uncultured Prevotella sp.
TGGTCTGTCATAATGCGGAAAGCCAACAGCCTTTTGACGAAACAAAACATCGCCACACACTCAATGAGGTTGGCGATGTCGCGGAAGGTCGGTATGACTGGAAGATTGATAGAGGGCGAGGATTTACTATGTAATAAGGCAATATCAGTAAAAACATTATTATAGGTTATATCATTCCTTGTTATTTTCACGATACTCTAACGGAGGTATTCCCGTCAATCTACGAAAATAACGGCACAAATAGGAAACGTCTTCAAAATGCAATGTAGATGCGATAGACTTTATAGGCATATCCGAGTTTATTAACAGACTCTTGATTTCTGAAATGGCTTGTTTGTCTATTAATTCTTTCGGTGACTGAGACATATATTTCCGAACAATTTTGTAAAGATAGGTAGGCGTTATGGAAAGTTGCTCTGCATAGAATTTCACATCGCGGGTTTCGTGACAATGAATAGAAAGTAGTTTAAAAAAGCGATTTATAAGCATCCTTGAATGGCTGCATTTGTTGTGAAACACACTCATGCCGCTTTGGTTTAATGCAGAATCTATTACAATATACAAGTTTCGGACGCTATTCGCTACAAGCTCTTTCTGCATCGGACTTTCATTTGTTATTGTCCATTTCATAAGTTGCCACCAGCCGCTCAATAGATGCTCAAAGTCATGAGATGGATGTAATATTGGTGTAGAATACAGTGCCTCCCAGAATTGTGTGGAAAGGGGTTTATAAATAACTTCCTCTAATAATGGATATGATAATGAGAAATATTGGACTAAAAAAGAAGCGGATATTTTATCTATTGAAAAACTACTGTCGTAAAATAGCAAAATAAAATCTCCCTTGCGAAGGATATTTTTTTTGAAATTGATAGTAGCTATCGCATATCCAGAAATAACCGACAATGCTATACAGCCATTTGTATCTATAAGACTTCCCTTGCTTTCACTAAAATTTGTTTGTCCAATCGCAAATGCCGTATCACCTTTTCGTAATTGATATTTCATTCGAATCTTAAATAATTAATATTTTGCTTGCAAATATACAAAACAAATCTCGCAAAAAGAGTATTTTGTATCGAAAAGTACCATTGTTGGAATGATATTTTCTCGGTGTTGATAAAAATTTAGGCTAATTTTGCACCATGAAATCATAATAGAATCTCGATATGATAAAAAGTTACACATTTCTCATCTGTGCCATCCTCGCCGAAGCACTTGGCACCACTACATTAAAATTATCAGAACAATTCACGAAGCCTGTACCTGCTATTGTAACTGTTTTGGCATATGCAACAGCTTTTTGTTTACTCAGCTTATCTTTGAAGACTATCCCTGTTGGAATAGCTTACGCTATTTGGGCTGCGGTTGGTATTGTTTTAATAGCAATCATAGGAGCGATAGCTTTCAAACAAACACCAGATCTACCCGCCCTAATCGGATTAGTACTAATCATAGCTGGAGTGATAATTATTAACGTGTTTTCTAAGATGAGCGTTCACTAAACACGTCATAATTTCTTTGATATAAAAATAATGCCACTTTCAAATTATGAGTTATTTGAAGGTGGCATTTTTGTTTATATGTATTGGGCAATATACATTTGACATAATATAATTGCCTCTTTTGTACCTCGCTTGTTCCATGAATCGGACATAGCATTGATTTTCAGCAGTGGTAAGCAATTCCTTGACAAGTCTTTTGCAATTTTGACCTCATTCCGAACCGTTATCTCTAAATAATAAAAATACTTATTAACTGTTAAGATTTAGTTAAATCTTTCACCCAAAACACACGCCTTTTCTAATCCTTTTACTCCCTCAAAGCAACTTTTTCACTTCCTCTTTTCCCTTAACGGATAGTTGTACCGTTATTTTCTTATATGGTTGATTTTCAGCGATAAAAGTCATTATCAAATCAATCAAATAATCCTATTTTTTTAGCCTAATTTTTTCATGATAGAAATAGTTTACTATAACAGGTTTCCCTTTTTGAGAACGCCCGTATGGTAAATCGTTTATACGATAAGGATAACCTTCCGCTTGAGCAAACGCAGCTACTTCCTGTTCCAAGACCTGCCAGTAATCTTTTCGTTTTTTGTTGTAGATATCATCATACAAGGCTACAAGCTCCGGATGCTTTTCCCGTATATACCCCATGATGTCTCTCTTAAATTGTCCACGAAGATTCAGATTTTCCAGCCATATCAAATCTGCATAATCTTTTACCCTATTAACGATAGCTTTCACATCTGTAATTCCTGGAAAAATCGGTGAAATAAAACACACGGTGCGTATGCCTGCATTATAAATCTGTTTCATGGCTTTAAGTCTTCGCTCAATGCTTACGGCACGATCCATATCACATCTGAATTGTTCATCGAGTGTGTTAACTGACCAAGATACTGTCACTTTCTGAAAGCCTTTAAGTAAATCAATATCACGCAAAACCAAATCTGACTTAGTACAAATCATGATTTCAGCATTAGTGCCTTTTAACTCTTCCAGCAGTTTACGGGTTCTGCAAAAATCTTCTTCATACGGATGGTATCCGTCTGTTACTGAACCGATAACAATCCGTTGTCCATCATATTTATGCGGATTATCAATAGGTTTCCAGTGCTTTACGTCCAGAAACGTACCCCAAGGCTCTGTATGCCCTGTAAAACGTTTCATGAATGAAGCATAGCAGTACTTACAAGCATGAGGACAACCTACATAAGGATTGACAGAGAAGCCCCCTACTGGTAATGAGGATTTAGTCATGACATTCTGTACATCTATTTCTCTGATTATTTCCTTTTCCATATTCTTTCTATAAATTGTTTTGGTAGTTCTTGAATCATTCGGTATTCTCCCATTATAGGCAAAAGGTTTTCTTTCATAAATACCAAAATGTGATTTCTTTTCGCCTGTTCTACAATATGACGTACTCATTCAGGATTGGCATCTACTTTCCCTTTCCTTTTGCCTGTTTCCGTTCCTATAACAATCCATTCGTAACCCTCTTTTCAGGCTGTTTCCCAATCAGAGAAGTCGCTCATAATATTATTGTTTCTCCATCTTCTGGAATAATCAGGCGACTCATTTCTATTTTGTGATGCATGGCTTCGTTACGCAGAATTGCGCGTGTAGTCTGCCCATGATCGGTAGCTTCCATGTGGACTGCTATTAGTTTGATGTGGGCGGGAAGTTCATCGAGCATTGTCATAACTTCTTGCTCATCTGGAATGATAGAACCTTCTGTTTGAGAAAATTCAGGAAAAATTGCACCTCCACTGTTCACTATGATGTAATCTGGAGAAAATTGTTCAATGGCCTGACGGATACAGTCTTCCCATTTACAGTCACTCATTATATAAATAGTAGGGAAACTGTGTGCAGTAAGTACATAGCCTGATACCGGCCCCATCATTTCTCCAATCTTTCCGAAGCCATGGTGTCCTTGGATGCGATGAATGGTTAAATTTCCAATAGCTTTATCTTTTTCAATGCTTTCTACATTTGTAAAACCATCCTGTGTAATACTCTCTTTATCTTGCGGTTGTGTCAGGAACAGGATGTTCTTCGCTAAATGCTGTTTCACTGTCGGGTCGTAATGGTCAATATGGTTGTGTGTCAACAATACCATATCCAGACCGTCCGCAATTTCATTCATCGGCATCGTGAGGTGTACTCTTGGGGTCTTATACACACCTAGAGCCGACTGTAAAGTGCCTTTTCCGGCAAGCATGGGGTCAACAAGTATCTCTTTTCCAGCATAATGGATTCGCAATGTTGCATTACGGATCAATCGAATTGTTACTTTTTCTTCCATCATAATTTATTGTATTGATTATAGCCGCAAAGTTCGGTAAAAAAAATCGGATGCATTATGCCTTAAAAACAGGAATATATGCCATTTTGATAAATAAAAAATAGTATATTTGCCCCCAAAAACGAAATCTATGGATAAAATCGTCAATCCTGAACGTCTGGTCAGCGTTCCATTTAGCAAGACACGCTGTGGTGTGGACTTTTATATCAACTCAGGCTACAGTAGCGATGTATGTGGTGTCCTGACGGAAAACCCGGTGTTTAAAACAGATTTTTTTAGCTTCTATTTTTTTCGTAAGGCCAATGGGTATCTGCTGCTGAATTTCCGCAAATTTGAATTGCATGCCAATATGGTATTACTCCTCTCGCCGCATCAGCAGCAGGAATGGCACGTGGATGAAGCAGAACTAGATTACTCTTTTCTTATATTCCGCGAGGATTTTATGCGCACATTCTTAGCGGACAAGTTTTTTGTGTATCGCTTGCTGTATTATTATCAGACCGACACGCCTCCCTATCTGTTTACTTCGCCGGAAAGCATGGCGGAGTATATTCGTCTTTTAGGAATCATAAAGCAGGAGCTTCTGCATCCTGTTGCCGATACTTATAATCTCATTGTATCTGTGCTTTACTACTTATTGGTTATTATCAACCGGGCGTATGCCGCCACTTATCATTTACCGATTGATGTACCTAAAAACAATTACGCATTCCAGTTTAAGGACTTGCTGGAAAAGAATATCCGTACGAAACAGCGGGTGCAGGAATATGCGGATATGCTCCGTGTGAGCCGTATTACGTTAAACAGTTCCGTGATGAGTCAATTCGGAGTATCTGCCAATCATCTGCTCAAGCAGCGTCTATTGGAAGAATTGAAGAATGAGTTACTGTTTGCTAACCGAAACGTGAACCAGCTGGCCGAAGAGTTTCATTTCTCCGACCCGAGTCATCTGATGCGTTTCTTTAAACGTGAAACCGGAAAGACTTTTACGCAATATTTTCGCGACTACCAAAATGGAATATACGAATGAAAACGGACAGACTGGAAAGCTTGCAGATTGGCCATTCCCATACCAAAGATGTTTTCAACGACTTACAAATATGCTTAGTGGGAAATCCTATTTCAGCCTAAAATGTGCATCACATTCCGCAGTGTCAAGTTCACCATAAAATAAAAATCTATAAAAATCCTCTGCAATCCCATGCAATTTCAAAAGGTCACTCTTGCAGAGTTTCGCTTCAAAAAGGTCACCTGAAGGTCACCGATAAAAGAAAAAGCACCTACAGAAACTCTGTAAGTGCTTGATTTTCAAAGTGGACCAGCCTGGGCTTGAACCAGGGACCTCCAGATTATGAGTCTGTTGCTCTAACCAACTGAGCTACAAGTCCGACTTATACCTAAATGGATAAGTTTGCGGATGCAAAGATACTGCTTTTATATCAGAATGCCAAATTTTTGAACAAAAAAATGTGGGATACATGAAATTTGCGTAACTTTGCAAAGCATATATAATTGTGAGAAACATCTTAAATATACTGTTCGTAGTAGTGCTGGCAATGGCTGGTTGCAACGATGTCCACGCCGCCGACCGCAGGTACGCGCTTCAGATTATGAAGCGTGTGTTCGGCTATGCAGCTTCGGTAGACACCACGGGGCTGAAGACGCAGGAGAGCTATGCTTATCTGAAATACGACATCCGTGCCAACAAGCGCAACTGTCTGTTGCTCGCCATTCCTACGATGTATGCCATTGCAAACACCGGAGTGCGCGAACATGTGGGCGAGACTTACGACCGCGTCGTCATGACCCGACCGGGCGACATGCGCCTGATGCAGATGCTCGAACGCAACACTATTCCTTACGGCATGCGAACAATGCCTACCGTGCTGAAGTATCTCACCCCTCTTATCTACGACGAACTGCTTATCGACGGACGTATCATATCGCCGTTCCACATACGCAACCGCCGATTCTATCGCTATAAGGTGAGTCCGTTTATGCGAGATGCCGTGATTGTGAGTTTCCGTCCACGACTGAAGAACACCAAACTGGTGCGCGGATGGGCACGTATCGAGGAGTCTACTGGTCGTATTCTGGAGACTTCGTTCGACGGTGAGTACGACCTCGTGCGCTTTCACGTTACGATGACCACCGGCGACGATGGCGTGAAGACGCTCATGCCCGCACAATGCAACCTCAACGCACGCTTTCTTTTTCTTGGCAACGACATCACTGCCGAATATACTACGGTGTTCGACCTGCCCAAGAGGCTGCCCGACTCTACCCGCATCGTAAACCGTCGCGACACGGCGCTGCTCAACATTGTGCGTCCAATACCTACCAACAGCCACGAACAATATCTTTATAGCCGCTACTATGCGGCACGCGATGCTGCGCAAGCCGACACTACTAAGCATTCGCACAAGCGCAAAACGTGGACCAAGATACTATGGAAAAACGTGGGACGACGACTGCTCATGCGCACACGCCAGAACTTCGGCACCCACTCGCAAGGCAACTTCCGCGTCAGTCCGGTGCTCAATCCTCTGTCGTTCAGCTACAGCGGACGCCGTGGACTGACTTATAAGTTCGACGTACGAGGCTCATACTTCTTCAATGAGCACCAAGGCTTGCAACTCCGATTCAAGACGGGCTACTCGTTCAAGCAAAAACAGATATACTTCGACTTTCCATTCACCTTCTACATCAATCAGCGACGCAACGCCTACATACGCACCGAGTGGTCGAGCGGACGGCATATATACAATTCGGAGTTGATGGATGCCATACGTCTGGAGCGTAAGGACAGTATCGACTGGTCGCGTCTGAACCTTACCAACTTCCGCGACCACAGTTTCAAGGCTGTTGCCCACTACGACCCGTCGTCGCATTGGGGGCTGGAAGTGGGCATCGTGTCGCACAAACGTACGGCTATCGACGACCACAGCTTCAACTTCCTTGGCCGCAAAGACTCGTACAATTCTGTGGCGCCTATCGCCGAACTCACCTACCGCCCCATGGGCTACAACGGACCGATATTCACCATCGACTACGAGCGCGGCATACGCGGAATGCTGGGGTCGGACACCGACTACGAGCGCATGGAGATTGACGGACAATACAAGCACCATCTGTCGGCACTGAGCTATCTGCAACTACGTGCCGGCACCGGATTCTACACCCACAAGGGTTTCGGCAGCTACTTCCTCGACTACTCCAACTTCCGCGAGAACAACATTCCCGGAGGATGGAACGACGACTGGGCATGCTCGTTTGAGTTGTTGAACAGCGGATGGTACAACGCCTCGAAATATTACGTGCGTGCCAATGCTGCCTACGAGACTCCCCTACTACTTCTGTCATGGCTGCCTATTGCCGGCCGACTGATTGAGAAGGAACGCATATACGTCAATGCTCTCACCGTAAAACAACTAAACCCGTACATCGAGTACGGCTACGGATTCTCTACACGAGCATTGTCTCTGGGAATGTTTGTGGCACAGCGCAACTGGCACTTTGACGGCATGGGCTTACGCGTGAACGTAGAATTGTTCAGACACTGGTAAGCCCAAAACCGCTTTTATTTTATTCCATACATTGCCAACGGCACAGCATGGTTGTGATCGTTGAGATATAGGCGTGTGCCCATGTGATAACTACGGTTGGTGAGCGAGAGACTGTCTACACGTGCCTTGGTGCTTATGCCGCCTATGCTGAGCATCGTCGGGAATACCGAAGCACTGGTCTGCACACCCTTATTCAGATTCGACTTCATTGCGTCTACTACCGGAGCATGCTCACGTGCGTAGCTTTCAGAAGTCCACACGAGCAGCGGAACGTCGGTGTCATACTCCGATGGACGCGGCGAAGCATGCAGGAACAAGCGGCGCGAGTCGTCGAATATGTTCTCGCCATGGTCGGACGTGTACATCATTGCCGACACGGCACCTGTAGAACGCAGCTTCTCGATGATGCTATGCAGGATGTAGTCGGTCTGCAGAATGGTGTTGTCGTAGGCATTGACAAGCTGCGGACGGTTCTCAGGCTTTGCCTCAGTGGGCGTGTCGGGCACGAAGCGGGCACGCGACTGAGGATAGCGGTCGCGATAGTTGAAGTGCGAACCGTACATGTGCAGCACTACAAACAGCTTCTTATGCCCCTTTGCCATTGCCTTGTTGAGGAATGGCAACAGTCGCTCGTCGCTCGTTTGCTCCACTACATCGTTGCCTGCGCCGCTTGCACCTTCAGTCCCATCGGCCTTTGCGTCAGCCTCGCGTATGAAGAGATGTTCGTCAGCCTGACTGCCCAGGAAGTCGATATACGAGTGGTTGGGCTGCTGATTGGAGAGGAACACAGTGTAGAATCCTGCCTCACGGAAAGCCGCCAATATACCCTTCTCGTGATGCAGACGGTCGTGGTCGTCGGCTGTAGCAGCGGTCAGTAGCATCGGCACACTCTTATGAGTGGTGTTCGACTGCGAGCGCACGTTGCGGAACACGAGCAGTCCGTCGGTTGTCGAGAGCAGCGGATTGGTTGGACGATTATAGCCATACAGCTGGAAGTCGCGCGAGCGGGCTGTCTCGCCTACTACGAGCACATACACCTCAGCCGAGTCCTTGGCATGCTCCGACACTGCATTGAAGCGGAAATCGGCTACATTATCATTGTAATGTGCCGAAAGCGAACTCTCATGCACCGCCAGACACAGATTATAGAATACATTGACGGGATACAGATTGTCCTCAACGTGATATTCAAACTTGCCCTTCTTCTCGTTGCCTTTGGGATAAGCTACGTAGCAGCCTACGAGCAGCAGTGCCAAAGGCAATATCAAACACAACGCACGGCGTATGGCAAGGCGCTGAAATTCGCTGTCGATGCGCACACCCTTAGCCCACTGCCATGCCGCTATTGCGAGCAACGGCAGATAGAGTATGAACACGCCTGCCACGGCTGGCACCAGATTGTCGAGCAGTTCCATAGCCTCACCGGGGTTGGTGGTGACGAGATTGAGGAACATGTCGACGGCTATCACACCGTTGCCATATAGATATACGAGCACCATCTGAAACGCTGCGAAGAAGACAAGCAGGAATAGTACCCACACCATGCGCCCGACGCAGCGGTCGAGCGACATGACGAGAGCATAAACCAATATAGGTAGCAACACGCCTACCACATCTGCCATCAGCGATGTGTTCTCTGTAAAGCACAATGCCACGTTGGGCACCGCCAGCGACAGCACCATGTAGAAGAAGAGGAAGCGTGGAGAGAGTAAAAAGCGTAATTTCATTATTTATAACCTTCGTTCTGTTTCCAGTTCTGATTTTCGTCCATGATGGCCTTAGGAACTGGAAGTATACGGCATGACTTGTCAAAACGTGCACCGGGGAATCCCTTGCGATGGAAACCATACTCGCTCTCGAATGTACCGAAGCGAATCATGTCGTTGCGACGCCAGTTTTCGTCGACAAACTCACGTCCGCGCTCGTCGAGGATGTCCTGCAATGAAGGTGTGCCTACAAACTTCGCAGCATGCACATATGTGCGAATCTGATTGAGCAGCGACTCCGGTGTATCGGCATTTGTGGCACGAGCGCCACGCAGCAGAGCCTCAGCCTTGGTCAGGACGATGTCGGCAAAACGGAAGATAGGCACGTCGTTGCTCTGGTTGCGGTTGTACTCCGAATACTCATTGGGGTTGGGATAGAACTTCAATGATCGATAGCCCTGGCTCCATCCGGTGGCGTTGGCACCACAGTTGATTTGCTGGCGCGAAGTCTCCGAATCGTCCTTGAGGTTGATTTTCTTTGAGAGCACGAGCTGACTGCCCTTGTACATATACGGCTGAATTGTTGCCTCGCCCGTAAGGCGTCGTGGATGTACACCTTACCGTCGGTAGTGGCACCAAGGATAATCTCGTTGCGGTCGTCGCCCTTCAATGTGAAGAGATTTGAGTACTCCTCGTTCAAGGCGAATATACCTGCGCACGACTTGTTCATCTTGCCACCCAGATAGCCCATAGTGTCGCCATTGTCTACCTTGCGGAATGTACGGTAGCGTCCGTACAGCATGCCCGTAGCATTGACCTTGTCGTAAGGCATGGCATAGATGAAGTCCTTTATCTGCGGACCGTTGTTGTAGAGGAACTTCTTGCGATAGCTGTCCGAGAGGTCGAAAGGACCGTTCTGCATGATGTCGTCGCACAGACGCACACATTCGTCAAGCTTAGCATTGCGCGATGTGGCAGCATCGTAGTCAGCCACATTGTCGGCAGTATATACAGCCCAGTTGATGTAGAGCTTCACGAGCAGAGCCTCAGCCATCCAGTAGGTTGGCTTGCCGTATGTGGCAGCGTTGCAGTTCTTGGTGAGCGAGGGCAGACAAGCCTTCAGTTCGCTCTCTATGAACTCAGCCACCTGACGGCGTGGCATACGCTCTACAGCCTCGTCATCGTCGGGCAGACAGTCGAGGATTGGCACATCGCCGAAACTGTCCATCAGAATGAAGTGATAGAAGGCGCGCATCACACGTGCCGGGGCTATCTGCTCGGGCTTTGCCTCGTCGCCGCCAAGGTCTTCTATCACCTGATTGCACTTGGTGATGCCCGACGCAAGGTCGGCCCAGTAGTTGAGGGGTTTGTTGTCGTACTTGAAGTTGTGCAGTGTAGGGTTCACATTCTCGGCGTTGTCGTAGTAGTCGCCGTCAAAGCTGATGCCAGCCACCTCGTCAGACGAGAACGACTGTATGCGGTTGTAGTTGTCGCCCAACTGCTTGCGGAAGGCATAATACACATCCGCCATCTTGGCCTCAAGAGCCACTTCCGACTCCGTTGGATAGTCGGTATATTGTGATTTCACGTCGACATCGAGATTGGTACAGCTTGTGGCGAGCACCATAGCCGATGAAGCGAGCGCGAAAAGAAGCGATTTCTTCATTTCTTTATTAATGATTGATTAATGGATTTATGGGTCCTAACTATGCCTGACTATGCCTCTTTGGGCATTGCTGAGCCAATGCTTGTGAAAGCTTGGCAGGGCTTGCTCTGTCTTAGAAGCTGACCTTCATTCCGAGCATGAACGTGCGTGTGTGCGGATAGTAGTCCTTGCGCCAGTCGATGCCCGGGGTCAGTCCGCCGAGCGAAACCTCAGGGTCGCAACCCTTGTATGAGGTCAGCGTGAACACGTTGTTGCATGTAGCATATACCGAAAGATTGTTGACCCATCCGTGCAGGCTGCCGAAGTCGTAACTCAGCGACATTGACGAGAGGCGCAGGAACGAGCCGTTCTCAATATAACGGTCGGAAGGCGACTGCGAGTTGACGTCGTTATAGTTCTGGTCGGTCAGTGCCTCGCGGAACACGTTCTTGCCCTTCGGAATCATCGACACTGCGTTGTACTGGGCACGCAGTGCGTTGAATATCTTATTGCCGAATACACCCTGGAAGAAGAGTGTGAGGTCCCAGTTCTTGTACGATATGGTGTTGTTCCATCCGAGTGTGAGCTTAGGCTGAGCCGAGCCCGTCTTGGTACGGTCGGAATCGGTAGGCTTGATGGTCTTCTCGCCAGTGCGCTCGCCCGTTACGGGGTCGTGCACCCAGAACTGCGACACTCCATTCTCGTCGTGTCCGGCATACTCGTATGTGTAGAACTGACCGATAGGACTGCCCTCCATCAGACGCTGCACTGCCACACCGGTGTTGCCCGTAATCCAAGGATAGGCAAGGTCCTGATAGCTTACAGAGTAAGCGGCGTTAGAGAGTTTCTTCACACGGTTGCTATTGTGCGAGAGATTGAGCGATGACGACCACTGCCAGTCCTCGTTCTGCACGGGAATGGCGTTGATGGTAAGTTCAATGCCTCGGTTGGTGATGTCGCCCACATTGGCAGTCATTGTGCCGAAGGGGAAACGGTTGGTCGATACGGGATAATAATATATAAGGTCGGATGTGCGCTTGTCGTAGTACTCGATAGTACCGGTGAGTCGCGAGTTGAAGAATCCGAAGTCTAAGCCGATATTGAACATTCCCGTGCGCTCCCACTTAAGGTCGGGGTTGGCATTGTTGGTAGCTGCAAGAGTGTGCTTGTTTGATGTCACACCGTTCTCGTCGGTGAATGTGAACCATCCGCTCACACCGTAAGTGCGTCGTGCCGAATAAGCGTCGAAGCCGAGCGAGTTGCCCGATACGCCATAGCCTACGCGCAACTTAAGGTCGGAGAATATCTCAAGATTGCGTACCCACTCCTCTTCGCCAATGCGCCATGCAGCCGAGAACGAGGGGAATGTAGCCCAACGGTGATTCTTGCCGAATGCCGACGAACCGTCGCGGCGCAATGTAGCCTGGAAGTTGTAGCGCGAAGCAAACGAGTAATTGACACGTCCGTAGAACGAAATCATACGCAGTGTCGACTCAGCACCGCTCTCCACAGCATCAATGCCGTCAATCTGGTTGGCGTATGTGAGGTTGTAGTACTTCACAGCGTCGTTGTAGAAGTCTTTGACAGTGAGTCCGAAGCCGTCGTTCTCGTTGTTCTGCTCCCACGAGTAGCCCACCATAAGACCCAGGCGATGATAGCCGGGGAAAGAATGGGTGAAGTTGCCAAAAGTCTCAAACACCTGCTTGTTGTCCATATATGTAGAACGGCGAGCCTGACCGTGGGTCTTCACAATCTGCGACTTTGTAGAGTGATACTCCGACAGCACGTTCTGGTTGTACAGATACGAGTACTGTGCAGTCCATGTGAGTTCGGGCAGGATGTTGAGCTCGCCCTTTCCGGTGAGCTGCATGCGTCGGTAGATGGTCTGGTTGGTGTCCTCGTTGATCATCGACAGTGGGTTGTAGTACTGAGTAGTGCTTGTAGACTCGCTCCATGAGCCGTCGGCGTTGCGCACGGGCTGACACGGCGAGTAGTATACCATAGCGTCGGTCACGCTGATGCCCTGCTCCTGCGCCTCAATACCCTTCTTGGTGGTCTGGCTTCCGTTGACGCCGAGCGACAGCTGCAAGTGGTCCTTGAGCACCTTTGAGTGTGCCAGCGCACGCGCTCCGAAACGCTCAAGCTCCGACGAGCGTATCACACCCTGATGATTGAGATAGCTCAGCGACACATTGTAGCCCGAACGGGCGTTGCCACCCGACACAGCGAGGTTGTGATTGTGCGACATACCGGTGCGCTGCACTTCCTTCTGCCAGTCGACATTGCCTCCCATGTCATTAGCCAGTTCGAAGCCGTGCTGCTTGGCATAGGCTCTGAGTTCGTCGGCTGAGGCGAGGTCGAGATATTTAGCCACCGACTCGAAAGCTGCATAGCCGTTGTATGTGACGCGAGCCGAGCCTGCCGAGCCGTGCTTGGTGGTGACGATGATAACGCCATTGGCGGCTTTCGAACCATAGATGGCTGTGGCTGTAGCGTCGCGAAGGATATCTATCGACTCGATATCGTCGGTAGCCACAAGCGAGAGGTCGACGCCTGGCACGCCGTCGACTATATAATAAGGCTCCATGGCTGCGCCCGTACGCAATGTTGATGCGCCGCGCAGGGTGATGGAAGGAGCAGCGTTGGGGTCGCCACTGTTCGACACGGTGAGTCCGGGCACCTTGCCTTGCAGCAATTGTGCAGGCGATGTGTACACACCCTGATTGAGGTCGGTCGACTGGATTGTAGTGATTGAGCTGGTTACGTCCTTTCGACGCATCTTGCCATAACCTACTACCACAATCTCACTCAGCTTGAGTGTGTCGCGTCGCGAGTCCACATGATCGGGACTGTCTGAATCTTCGGCTGCAAATGTGTTTGCACTAATGCCCGTCGCGAGCAAGGCCATGATTAGCTTTTTGTCTAAAATCATTATTATGGTTTTTAGTTGACAAGTTGACGAGTCAACGAGTAGACAAGGAGAAATCTACTTGTCTACTCGTAAACTCGTCACTCGTTTACTTTCTATTAAAATGCTTCGTTTATATTGAAGATAAATCCGCTCTGTCCTGATTTGCCAAGTCCGTAGTCAAGACGCACGTTCACGTTCTTCTTAAACTCCCAACGATAGCCGATGCCGTAGTTGGGCAATATATGATTCATCTTGATTTGGCTGAACTTAGGAAATACTGTACCGGCACCTGCCCACACTGCGATGCCATTGCGGCGCCATACATGCTGACGCAGCTCTATCTGCGCCTCCACCTTGTGCTTGTCGCGATAGCGTCCCTGATAATATCCGCGCATTGAGTAGCTGTCGCCCAGAAGCGCGAGCATCGACCACTGCGGATTGCCGAAGTTGAACTGCGTGCGCAGGTCGCCTGCCAGCGTTGCTCCCTTCCACATGGGCAGATAAGCGTCCATGCGCAAATCGGTGGTAGAGAAGGCGTGCTTGTTGCCCATGAACTTTGGGCGGAACAACTGCTGCACCTGAAAGAAGACGCCCTGCTTAGGTGCGGTGAGATTGTCGCGGGTGTCGTAGAGCAAGGTCAGTCCGGCACCAGCATTGAACGACTCTCGGCGCTGCCCCTCTATTAGTTCGGGACGCTCCATTTCATGGCCATACACATAGTCTAACGCCACGGTAGGACCAATGAACAGATTGTCGGCGGTGCGTATGAGCCAACTCGCCTTGGCCTGAGCCTGCCAGCGCTTCATCTTGCTCTTGTTGTCGTCGTTGTCGCCCATATCGTAGCCCAGACCCCAGATGTAGCAGGGGAAGGAATAGAAGTAGAGCGTATAGTCGATGCGGTGGGTGTCGTGCGGAAACTTATGCACGCCGCGCACACCGAGCATGTAGAAGCCCACTGTCGATACGTCGCCAAAGAGCGACACATTGCTTGGAGCCGAAAGCGAATCGGTAGGGTCCGAGCGATACAGTCCGGCAGCTACGAGTCCCAGTCCGAGCTTGGTGTCGGTGCTGTAGTGCGGTCCGCCGATTATGCTGAAGTCGAATCGCTTGTTCTTCTTCTCCTTGTTAGCGTCGTTGAAGTAGTCGAGAAAGCGGGTCATGAATCCGCGCTTCTTGGGTGTCTGCACAGTGGAGGTGTCGATGGCTGTGGTGTCGACCATCTCTGCCGCTGCCATAGGCATTGCCGAAAGCAGCATGGCGACTATTGCGATAAGTGAGCGATGGAGCATTTTTTGAGTGTTGAATGTGGAGTGTTGAATGTTGAATGTTAAATGTTGAATTGCTTGCTTACATTATTAATATACAAGACCAACATTGTCTACCCAGAATGTGTTGCCAACAGTGCCTACGTATGCGCCGCCGTGGCTCGACGAGAACTGCAGCACGATGTGTGTAGGCGTAGCGTCGGCTGGTGCCCATCCGGTTTCCTTAACGAGCACGCTCTTGCCTTTTGAGTTGCGGGCGTAGTCGTGAGAGCGCAATCCCATAGTGGCAGCGTTGTAGAACGACTGACCGGTAATGTTGCCATAATGAATCTCGTATGTAGCATCCTCAATCCACTTGCCCGTAGACTTGCCATACTTCACTACGACGGTGCCCACGCGCTGTGCGGTGATGTTGCCATTGGCATCTTCGTGACGCTTCTGCAAGAGCAGCATGGCTATGCAGTAGTCGGCACCAGGCACTGTTGTAACCTTAGAGAATCCCGTCTGGCGTATACGGTTAGGAGTTCCGGGCACCTGCACCTTGTAGTCGTAGCGCAATGCCTTAGGACGATGGGTGAAGGGGATGCCGAAGTTGAGTGCCTTGGGGCCATCCTTGGTGCCGGTGATAGGCTCCTTCATGTCGCCGAGGAATATGCTTCCGGCTGCAAGCACCTTGATATTGATGAGTCCCAAGACCTTGCAGGTCTCGATATGGGTGGTCATCTTGACACAATGGCCCGATCCGTGGTTGTCGCGATAGACTGAGTTGTTGGTCTTGGTGATGCCCGACACCTTAGCCATGACATTGCTGGTGCCCCAAGGCGAACCGCCGAGATTGACGTAGGCATTGTTGCCCGTGAGGTTTCTGTTGGGTCCTATCTCATAAAGGGTCTTAGTCTGTCCGCCGATAACTGCCGACTCGTGAATTTGGCGAGTCACCCATGTATCGAAATTGCCATACTTGAACGGTACGAACTTGCCTTGCGCCATCGACATAACCGACACGGCGAAGAATAAAATGGCTGTCAACACAGTCTTGCATGTAGAATGATTCATTGCTGTTGTGTTTTATGATTAACTTGTTGTTATTTCCTAAAAAGTATAATTCTTTTTACACTTCAATCTTATTTCAAAATGGTTGCAAAACCGTGTCAACACACGGCTATATCGCTGAATTTAAGGCACAAAGGTAAACAAAAAAGACTGAAAGGAAACTCTTTTGATGTTAAAAGTTTCCTTTCAGCCTTGTATTTTGCCCTTTTAGTATACAAAAGGGGATATTTGAGCTATACGTTGTATTACTTAGTAGCTATCTCCACTGCTTTTGCCACGATGCGGTTCTGCTCGTTCATTATGCGATAATACTCGTTCATATCCCAGATATCGCGGGCTATGAGAGCCTTCAGCTGCACACTGAGCATGGGCAGTGTCTTGTCGCATTCGGCCTTCGAGAAGGGTTTGAGCTTCAAGCGTTCGGCCTCGGCAAAGATGCTGTCGGTCATTGCCTGCGGCACCTTGTAGTTGCGTGCGAAATCGTCGAACGATGTATAGCGAGCCTTCAGCTCTGCGCGGTGCTCGTCGACGTAGCGCAGGGTGGTGTTGATGACAAGCGAGCGTGCCACAATCTGACGATGCAGAGCTGTGAACTGCGTTGTGTCGAGCGGTACGAAAACGTCGGGCATGATGCCTCCGCCTCCATACACCGTGCGATGACGGCGCAGTGTCTGACACTTCAGCGAGTCGGCAAAGTGTATCGAGTCTGCCGAGTAGAGCTCGCCATGCTTGTATCGCTTCTCGATGTCCATAGCATAGTCTTCCTGGTCGCCCTTGGCGTAGGGTTTCTGAATGCATCGACCCGACGGTGTGTAGTAGTGGGCAATGGTGAGGCGTATCATCGAGCCGTCGTCAAACTCGATAGGGCGCTGCACGAGTCCCTTGCCAAACGAGCGGCGACCTATGATAGTGCCGCGGTCCTGGTCTTGCATTGCACCCGACAATATCTCGGCAGCCGAAGCTGTATACTCGTTGACGAGCACGTAGACCTTGCCCTTTGTAAAGCGGCCGTTGCCCGGAGCACGATATTCCATGCGTCGCTGGGCGCGTCCTTCGGTGTAGACGATGAGGTCGTTCTTCTGAAGGAACTCCTCAATGATCTTCACCGATGCCTGCAGATAGCCTCCGCCGTTGTCCTGAAGGTCGATGATGAGGTCGCGCATGCCGTCGGTCTGCAACGAGTCGACAGCCTTCATAAACTCGCCGTAGGTGGTTGCGCCAAACGAGCCGATACGTATGTATCCCAAGTGTGGGCGTATCATGTAGTAGGCATCAACCGAATATACGGGTATCTTGCCGCGTGTCACGGTGAAGTAGAGCAGTTCGTTGACGCCACGGCGCTTGATGCCGAGCTTTATCTTTGAGCCACGCGGACCGCGCAGACGTCGCATTATCTCCGAACGTTCCATCTTGACACCCGAAATGGTGGTGTCGGCAACGGTGATGATACGGTCGCCGGCGAGTATGCCCACCTTCTCTGACGGGCCTTTCGACACGGGCTGTATGACGAGCAGTGTGTCCTCAACCATGTTGAACTGAATGCCAATGCCGTCGAACGATCCGTTAAGCGGCTCGTTGAGGGCCTTCGTCTCCTTGGCTGTAGAGTACGACGAGTGGGGGTCGAGTTCCTTCAACATGCCGCGTATGGCATCCTCTACAAGTTTCTGCTGATTGACCGAGTCGACATACAGTTGCGATATTGCCATCTCAGCCAACTGAAGTTTGCGCAAAGGGTGCTGCTTCTGGGCGTTGGCGCTCGTTCCTGCCACAAGCGTAAGGAGCAGGACAAGCAAGGTTTTCATGATCTTCATTTGTTGTTTATTTAGTCGCATCAATGTTATTCGCCTGCCAGCGTGTCGTCGTCAGGCAGGTCTTCCTCCACCACAAGATTGTCGATGATGAAGTTCTGACGTTCCATGGTGTTCTTGCCCATGTAGTATTCGAGGAGCTTCTGCACCTGGTCGGTCTTGTGCAGCGTGACCTGTTCGAGTCGCATCTCAGGACCGATGAAGTGGGCAAACTCTTCGGGCGAAATCTCGCCGAGACCCTTGAATCGGGTTATCTCGGGGTCGGGTCCGAGGTCGCGTATTGCCTGCTGGCGCTCCTCGTCGCTATAACAGTAGCGTGTGATGAAGTCGCTCTTCTTCTCCTTTCCGGTCAGTCGGGCGTCGGCATCGGCTATGGCTTGCTTGTTCTTTATCTTCGTTCGGCGGTTGCGCACGCGGAACAGCGGTGTCTGCAATACGTAGACATGGCCCTTCTTGATGAGGTCGGGGAAGAACTGCAGGAAGAATGTGATGATGAGCAGACGTATGTGCATACCGTCTACATCGGCATCGGTAGCCACGATCACCTTGTTGTAACGCAGAGAGTCCAATCCGTCCTCTATGTCGAGGGCTGCCTGGAGCAGGTTGAACTCCTCATTCTCGTACACCACCTTCTTGGTCAGTCCGTATGAGTTGAGGGGTTTGCCTCGCAGCGAGAATACCGCCTGGGTGTTGACGTCGCGGCTCTTGGTGATCGATCCGCTCGCCGAGTCGCCCTCGGTGATGAATATGCTCGACTCTTCCTTGCGCTCGTTCTTGGCGTCGGAGTAGTGTATGCGGCAGTCGCGCAGCTTGCGGTTGTGCAGATTGGCCTTCTTGGCACGCTCACGGGCGAGCTTTGTCACGCCAGCCATTGCCTTGCGCTCACGCTCACTCTCGGTTATCTTCTGCTGCATCACCTCTGCCACGTCGGCATGTATGTGCAGATAGTTGTCCACTTCGAGCTTCACGAAGTCGCCTACATACTTGTTGATGCTTTCGCCTTCGGGTGCCATCTGCAGCGAACCGAGCTTAATCTTGGTCTGACTCTCAAACATCGGTTCCTCAACATTGATGGCTATGGCTGCAACCAGACCGTTGCGAATGTCGGTGAACTCATAGTTCTTGCCGAAAAAGTCCTTGATAGTACGGGCTATGTGCTCCTTGAACGCGCTCTGATGAGTACCGCCCTGAGTGGTATGCTGTCCGTTGACAAACGAGTGATACTCCTCGCCATACTGATTGGTATGAGTGAAGGCTATCTCTATGTCCTCACCCTTCATGTGAATGATAGGATAGAGGGGATCGACGGTCATTGTGTCGGTGAGCAAGTCGGCCAGGCCGTTGCGCGAAAGGATGCGATGGCCGTTGTACATGATGGTTAGCCCCGTGTTGAGATAGGTGTAGTTGCGGAGCATTGTCTCCACGATGTCGTCGTGGAAGGAGTAGCCCGTGAACAATGTCGGGTCGGGCTCGAAGAAGATGAAGGTTCCGTTCTCGTCGGCAGTGTCCTCGGTCTGGTCGCTCATGAGGTTGCCGCGCTCAAACTTAAGCGCTCTTACCACTCCGTCGCGATACGACCTCACCTCGAAATGAGCGCTCAATGCGTTGACCGCCTTGACACCAACGCCGTTCAGTCCGACGCTCTTCTTGAACGCCTTCGAGTCGTACTTGCCTCCGGTATTGAGCACCGATACAGCCTCGACGAGCTTACCCTGGGGTATGCCGCGGCCGTAGTCGCGCACCGAAACACGCAGACGGTCGTCGACATCGATTTCGATGCGACGACCGGCATTCATCTTGAACTCGTCGATAGAGTTGTCGACAACCTCCTTGAGCAGCACATATATGCCGTCCTCAGGCAGGTTGCCGTCGCCCAAGCGTCCGATGTACATACCGGGACGGGTACGCACATGCTCCATATCGGACAGGTGGCGTATGTTGTCGTCGGTATATTGGACTGTTGGCTGTATGATTTCTTCTTCCATTACTTTATATCTTTCTTATAGCACTTGCGGCGTTTGTGGCAGACACATTCAAAATCGCCCCACTGACCCTGCACGTTCTCGTTGCTCTCAAGCTCCACCTGCGACTCGCCCCACTCGAATCCGTACTTCTGATAGCGTGGAATGAGGTCGGAGAAGAGCAGCGCGTTGGCTCCCTTTGAGCGATATTCGGGCAGCACGCCGACAAGCAGTAGGTCGACGATGTTGGTCTTGTGGCGCTTGATGGCACGCAAAACGTGTATCCATCCGAACGGGAACAGACGTCCACGCTTGCACTTGCGCAGGGCATAGGCAAGCGAAGGGATAGTGATACCAACTCCTACGAGCTTGTTGTCGGCACTTGCGTCCTCGATGAGTGTGATGAGGCTGAGGTCGGCAAGGGGGAAGTACATGTTGATGTACTGGTCGATCTGGCGGTCGGTGAGCTGTGAGAAGCCGTAAAGGTCGGCGTATGTGGTGTTGATAAGTTCGAATATCTTGCGTCCGTATCCGCCCTCGAAGATATCCTTCTTAGTCACCTTCTTCACGCGGAGGTTGTATCGGCGCTGTATCATCTTTGCCAGCTTGGCGTGGCGGTCGGGCATTGTTTCGGGCACAAGAATCTTGTACTCTACATATTTATTGTCTACAATCCATCCCTCCTGTGCCTCAATGTGCTCGGGATAGTATGGATAGTTGTAAATGGTAGCCATTGTTCCGAGCTGGTCGAAACCTTCGGTGAGCATGCCTTCGGGGTCCATATCGGTGAAACCGAGCGGTCCTACCACTTCAGTCATGCCGTGTGAGCGTCCGTAATCTTCAACGGCTTTCAATAAAGCTGCCGAAACTTCACGGTCGTCGACGAAGTCTATCCATCCGAAACGAACCGACTTGCGGTTCCAACGTTCGTTGGCGCGGTTGTTGATGATGGCTGCCACACGTCCCACGAGGCGTCCATCCTTGTAAGCCATATAATATTCGGCATCGCAAAACTCGAATGCTGCATTCTTGTCCTTGCGCAGGGTGTTCACCTCATCGGTGTAGAGATTGGGCACATCGTATTCGTTGCCCTCATAAAGGTCATAATGAAAATCAATGAAAGTTTGGAGGTCGCGGCGCGACTCAACCTTACGAATTTCTACTGCTGACATCTATTCTATTCTGTTTTGTTATATAACTCTGAAAAAGCGCGCCCGTATTGACCTTCAGGAGGGCGCAACTTGTTAATTCAATACACTTAGTGTTAAGAATGCAAAAGTACAGAAAAAAGGCTAAACGAAAGAATATCAGCGGAATATTTATAATTATTTACGTTTCGCAAAGCTACGAAACGAGTTTTACTTCTTTGACTGACAAAGAAGTAAACGGGCAAGAGGGTTGTATCAAAATGGGAGTTAAATCTTCTTGAATTTCCTACACTTCCATTTTGACACATACTCTTTATATAAATCCGAAGGCTCGGTCGTAGTCTTCGCTGTTGCCCAGTCGACCGTTGATGAGGCATACCAGTTCGACTGTAGCGCGCAGGCAGAGGCGGTTGTCGGCCTTGCGGAAGATGTCCTGATTGAAGATGTAGCGCAAACCTTCCTTGCGTATGCCAAGCTTAGAGACGAAGACGTCGTCGCTGCGCAGCGGGGTCTTATACTGAAGGTTCATTCGAGCCACTACGGGGTCGATGCCTTTCTCGTGCAACTTGGCAAAGCTCACGCCGAGCGACTGCAGATACAGATGGCGTGTGTGTTCGGTATAATGCAGATAGTTGGCATTGTTGACAATGCCCTGGATGTCGCACTCATAGTCGCGCACTTCCATTTCGGTTTCAAAAACGTATTCCATATATTCCAAATAAAGCCCTACCCCCAGCCCCTCCCCAGCAGGGAGGGGAGTGGTATGTACGGACTATACATATTATTATGTTAGTTTATTCAGCTTATCAGTTGGAGTTTTTCTGCTTATCTGTTAGCTTGTTCTACAGATAGAAAATTCCTTCGGGTCCTTCGTTCATGAGCAGGTCGAGCGCCGACATGTTGGGCTGGAACCCCTGACGCAGCGTGTGCACCTGATAGTACTGGCGCGGAGTGAAGTCGGCATCGGGCAAAGGACGCTTCGGACGGATAGCGTCGCGGAAGTCGTCGACGCGCACTTCTGCCCCACCCTCGCTGCTTAGCCGGGCTTGCAAAGCCTCAGCGTCGATGTATTCGTCAGACAACTGCACGTTGGGCTGAACGTCGAGGAGCTCGCAAAGCTTATGGGTTATCGCCATATTGAAGTCGACGAGATACTCCCACTTGCGCTCGAAGAACGGACGTATGTCGTCTTCGTAATACACAAAGAACGGACTCTCGCCGTAAGCCGACACTATTGCGTTCCAATGCTGGTGGCGCCACTCGCCATGGTCGCTTATACGGATGTCGCACATGGGGCATTTTGCTCCCTCGTAGCGTTCGATAGGCACGGTGAGCGCCTGCACTCCGTTGGCTGTTGCAATGAGGCAACGGTTGCGATAGGTCTGCTTGCAGAAGTTGTCGTGCTGCTCTACAATCACTCGCCCATAACGATGGAGCTTCTGCATCCATTGGATGGGAGGGAAGTAGGAGGAGGATAAAAGAGATAGAAGCCCCACCCCCGGCCCCTCCCCCGTAGGGAGGGGAGTGATATGCTGTGCTGCTTGAGAGCTATTTAATGATTGGGAGTTATTTGATACTTGAGAGTTATTCATTCAATATTACTTAATATTATCCACCAATCTGAACAATCTGCTCCATCGTATTCCCGAGAATCCGCCGTGATCGGGGTCGTGGCTCCACCAGATGAATATCGGCTTGCCCACGATATGGTCTTCGGGCACGAAGCCCCAGTAGCGTGAGTCGAGCGAGTTGTGGCGGTTGTCGCCCATCATCCAGTAGTAGTCCATACGGAATGTGTACGACTTAGCTTCCTTGCCGTTGATGTATATCTTGCCGTTCTTTACCACGAGGTCGTTGCCTTCATACACACGTATCGGGCGCTCGTATATGGCTATGTTGTCCATTGTGAGCTTAAGTGTGGCTCCACGCTTCGGAATCCAGACCGGACCGTAGTTGTCGCGTGTCCAACCGGTGTTGCCGTTGAGCGGATAGATGTCCCACTGTGTGGGGTCATTGACAAACGTGACGCTCTCCACAACGTCCTTGCGGGCCTTCAGAGCCTTTACAGAGGCGTTGGTCAGAGGCAGATAGCCGGCAGAGTTAAGGCTGGCTATGTCCTCCATAGAGATGCCGAGCTGGTCGATAAGTTCGAGCGGCATCTGCGCCTTCAGCTTCACGTAGTAAGAGTACTGCACGTTGTCGGGCTCCTTGTTAGCCTTGCCGTCGGTGTAGATGATGTGGTTCTTTATCTGCAAAGTCTGTCCGGGCAGACCCACACAGCGCTTCACGTAGTTCTCGCGGCGGTCGACGGGTCGGCTCGTCACGGTGCCGTAGGTAGACGGATTGGCGTCGATGATGCGACGGCCGTCGGCATACAGCTGTGCGAAGAAGTCGCGCTGCTGCTGGCGTGGCATCTGCGAGAGGTTGGGCAGATAGCCTCCGTGCTGCTCGGCATAGGCACCCTCGCCCAGTCCGTAGGCAAGACGATAGAAGTCCTGTGCCTGATACTGGTCGGCTGTGCAGAGCGAATCGCCTGCGGGATAGTTGAATACTACGATGTCGTTCTGCTGAACTGTGCCCAGTCCCTTGGCACGCTCATATCCCCACTGTGGCCAGCTGATGTACGACTGGCATTCGAATACGGGCAGCGTGTGCTGTGTCAGAGGCATGGTGAGGGGAGTCTGCGGCTTGCGCGGACCGTAGCTTACCTTCGACACGAACAGATAGTCGCCCGTGAGGAGCGACTTCTCGAGCGACGACGAGGGAATGACGTAGTTCTGGAAGAAGAACAGATTGATGAAGTATACGGCTACGAGGGCGAACACGAGGGCGTCTACCCACGACATGATGAATCGGGTGGCGTCGTTGTCCGACTCGCGCCACCACTGCCAGCGTATCTTCTTTGTGATGTACACGTCGAATATGAATGGCAGGACGAGCAGTCCCCACCAGCTCTTCACCCAATAGAGGAAGAGCAGATAAAGTATCGTCACTACTGTGAACTTGGCCCATTGCACACGCGGATTGAGGGCTTTCTTTTCTTTGTTGGTCATTGCTGTATTTTGTTAGAGCATGTAGAGGGTTAGAACTTGAACAGATCCTTTGTAGTGAGCAGACCCTCGTGGTCTTTGGTATACTCGGCTGCGAGCACTGCTCCGAGGGCGAATCCCTTGCGCGAGTGGGCATCGTGGGTGATGGTGATGCAATCGGCGTCGCTGTCGTAGATTACGCTGTGTATGCCGGGCACTTCGTCGCGGCGTATGCTTTCAATCGCCAGCTCGCTTGGGGCGCACTCGTTGGTGCCCTCTACGGTGCCGTCGGCGAGGTGCTGCTCGCCCTTCACCCATGCAGTCTTGCGGTCGAGGTCGGCTACTATCTCCTCAGCCAGAGTGATGGCTGTGCCGCTCGGTGCGTCGAGCTTGTGGATATGGTGGGTCTCCTCCATGCGCACGTCATACTGGGCGAACTGGTTCATTATCTTTGCCAGATAGCGGTTGACGGCAGAGAATATTGCTACTCCGATTGAGAAGTTGCTTGCCCAGAACAGTGTCTTGCCCTCCTCGGTGCACATACGGCGCACGTCTGCCTCGTGATCGTTCATCCATCCGGTAGAACCGCTTACTACCTTGACACCTGCCTTCCACGCACGCAGATAGTTGCCGTAAGCTGCTGAGGGCGCTGTGAACTCGATTGCCACGTCCGCCGAAGCGAACTCGGGTGAGTCGAAGTCCTGCTGGTTGTCTAAATCGATGATGCTTACAATGTTATGTCCACGCTCCTTGCATATCTGCTCAATCATACGGCCCATCTTGCCGTATCCTATTAGTGCTATGTTCATTGTTTGTGATGTTTATATTGTTACTATATCGTTGTTATATCCTGTTTGATGCCTATAAGGCAATAATTGTTGCAAAGTTAAGCAAAAAGGTTGGTTAACATTAATATGTGGCGAAATTTTAGGTTTTTATAAATATTGAAGGGATGAAAGGAAGGTAAGCGTATCCGCGATGCAGCCTTGTCCATATTTTTTTATCTCTTTACCTTTGCTGCGTGAATAAAAAATCTAATTCCCGAAGAAACTCACTTTTCTTCGGGTCGCATACTGGTGCCAAACGGGCAGCCATGTTCTATTCGCTGGCATGCTCCTGCAGACTGCAAGGTATTAACTTCTTTGAATATATATCTGATGTCATCAACAAAGCTGCAGCACTGCCACCAAGAACACCGCTAAGTAAGTACCGGGAATTGCTGCCGGACAAATGGAAACAAAAAAATATCGCTCAAGGATAAAAACTTGAGCGATATTTTTTTGACGTGTATATACTAGCATCGCGGATACGTTGTCTCACAAGGATGCTTGCCACCCATTATCGAACAGCAACTTTCTTCACGCTACCATCGCTATACTTCACGATATTCAATCCCTTGGTTGGAGCAGACAATCGCTGACCATTTACTGAATAGCGAACTACCTCCTCAACATCAGTAGAGATTGTAGTCTTGTCGATGCCTGTTGCATCGAATTCTACTATGTTCTCAAAGTAGTTGCCAAAGTCAGAGAGCCAGTAATCAGAATAAGTTCCCATTGGTACATAAAGTGTGCATTTCTTGGCATCAACTCCTGTGAATTCATCTCTACCTATTTTTGGTACTATCTCTGCATATACATAAATAGAAGTTAATCCGCTACAGCCCTTGAATGCGCCTTCGCTTATCTCGGTAATACCAGCAGGAAGGGTTAAACTCGTTAATCTGTAACAGTCCATGAATGCGTACCAGCCTATTACATCATTAGAAGTATAATAATCGAGGGTGTGTCAAAATTGAAGTTAAAAGAAGTTTGGGCTTCGCCCGAAGTTAAAAGAAGTTAGCGGACATATGTATAAATTGCTGAAAATAAAGCATTTGTCTGTTAACTTCCATCCATCGTAGATGGATTAACTTCTTCTTAACTTCCTCTAACTCCTATTTTGACACACCCTCAATAGCAATCCCCACCTTCTACAATCTTTGCCTCAGACAAATCTAATACAGAAAGCTTTCCGTCAGTAGAATTACCTATATAATCTCTTCCAGCCATCTCACGAATCATCCTCAAATCCGTACCATTTATCTCACCAATAATCTTCAAATTGGTAATCTTATACTTTCTACTACTTCCAATTCTATCAGGCAAAGTACCAGCCCTTTCCAACTCAATGGTGATTTGCTTTGTAATCAAGTCGTTATCTGCAGCATAAAGCGACAAACAACCAAGCAACAGAAACATCAAGGTAAAAAAACTACCTCTTTTAATAATTTGTTTCATAACTATTGTTTTTTAATTAGACATTAAATATCATGGTAAAAACTATTCTTTTTGTTCGTATTTCATATCTTTGCCAAGTTCATGCAATTTGAAAATAGCATTATAATCCAAAGCTCTTTTTGGCTTGCCTCAACGTGTTTTCTCCTACCGTATATGCATAGCAGGCAGACGGGATGAAATGAAGAGTTCCAAAATTCATATTCTTTGTTCCTCCCTTACTGATGGAAGTTACCAAAGCCTGGGGCAGATGATTCTTCTCCATAAAAAACTGTAAGGACGAAAGTTCAGAAGGTTTGTCGAAGAACCTATCCGACCATTTGATTTCTACCGCCCAATAAGGCTTTTGTAAAGCATCGTTGATGCCAACCAAGTCTACCTCGCCCTGCGAACGCCCCATCTTCCAGTTGGCATAAGCAATGTGCCCCTTTCTTGGAATCCATTGCGAATAGATAGCAGTTTCAATCATATCTCCGATATTGCCATCTATCATCTTGATAGGCTCAAATAGTGCACACCTAAGCGAAGGATTCGTTAGATAAATCTTAAAAGTAGTTTGACGTTGGAATCGCTTTGCCGTATCGTCAGTTCTTGTCACAATCTTTATCAGAAAAGCAGCCTCAAGATATTGGATGTACTTGCGAATGGTTTCCTTCTTTACTCCCGATTCTTTCGACATACTCTCATACGAGAACTCCATGCCACTATGATAAGCAATCATAGTAAACAACGAGTTAAGCTCTTGTACATCAGAAATGCCATAAAGACTCGGCAAATCTCTCAACAATACCTTATCTACAATATCGTGGCGAACAAACTGCCCAGGGTCTTCCTGTATTCGGGAAGAAAAAGCCACCTCTGGATAACCACCATAATTGATATAGTCGAGGAAGAGACAGTTCAGCTTATCAATATCTATCGTGCTATAGATATCGCTCTCTATTCCTTGCCATTCCACCTTAGATTGGCGCATCAGATTCTCATATTTCTTAAGATGGATATACTCGAAGAAAAGCAACGGCGGCAGATTGAAATCGGTAAACCTGCCCGCCCCACTTTCGTTGCTACTCTTTTTTAATGCTGCAGCAGCAGAACCGGAAACTACAAACTTCACGTTGTGATAAGTATCTACCAGAGATTTTAGATTGATTTCCCAGTCTTTGAGATACTGTATCTCGTCGAAGAAAACATAAAACTCTTCTTGGCTGTCTTCCTTACTCAATATCTGTTTTGCCAAAGAAAACAACTGCTCCAAGAGGATATTGTTATAGATAGGAGTTTCTACCGAAACATAGATGATATTCTGAGGCGACACGCCATCGTCTATCAACTGTTGGATGGAATGATAGAGCATTACCGTCTTACCCACTCGGCGAGGTCCCATCAAGATGAGGGCACGCTGAATGCTGACATCCTTTACCAGGGGATAGAAGATGTCGAGATAGAGACGAGGACTCATGTCCTGATAGTAAGAAGGTATCCTACCTTCCGTCCACCAAGGATTGTCTATCTTCAACCTACCTAATATCTGTTTCTCTAAAAGTGCCGTATATTCCATAATTCTAACTATTTTAGATCGCAAATATACAGATAATTCTCTTAATATGTATGTTTTGGTAAAAATAAGCTTGGTTTTTAGGTTTAATTTGCAGTTTAAGGGTAAAATGAAGATAAAAACGTGCATATTAAGAAAGATGAAGCTATAATTTGCCTATTATGTAGATTAATATATACTTGTAACTTATTGAGTATCAGTAATAAAAATAAGGTTTGCAAATTAAGCATGTTTTAATAGGCTTAATTTGCATGTAAGCGTATCCGCGATGCAGCCTTGTCCATATTTTTTTATATCTTTACCTTTGCTGCGTGAATAAAAAATCTAATTCCCGAAGAAACTCACTTTTCTTCGGGTCGCATACTGGTGCCAAACGGGCAGCCATGTTCTATTCGCTGGCATGCTCATGCAGACTGCAAGGTATTAACTTCTTTGAATATATATCCGATGTCATCAACAAAGCAGCAGTGCTGCCACCAAGAACACCATTAAGTAAGTACCGGGAATTGCTACCGGACAAATGGAAACAAAAAAATATCGCTCAAGAATAAAAGCTTGAGCGATATTTTTTTTAACGTGTATATACTAGCATCGCGGATACGCTTACCTATAAACTTCTACTTAACCAATGTCTTCGGCACGATGCGGAAGCGCAATGTATAGTCCTTATAAGCCATGCGATAGGCTGGCAGAGCCTCTGCGCCCCAGCTGTCAATACCGCCTACACCTTCCTGAGTGAGGTCGATGTTGAGGTTGGTGTACTTCGACTTGGGTACTGACTGTGAATGGCTCTGGCGCTTTGCTTCACCATCGTCGAGGTCAGCCTGGTTGTAGTGCAATGCCGATGCAGCGAAGAGGCCGTCTGACTCAACTCGGAATCCAGCGCCGTTGTTGTCGGTCTGCTGCCACCAACGGATGTCGGTCATGTTGCCGTTTTCCTGCGGACGGACATAAGCGAAGAACATCTTGTCGGCAGTCGACTTGTATAAGCCTACATTCTGCGAAATCTTGCGGTCTACATAACTCTCAACCGGTCCGCGACCGTTCCATGTGCTCTGGTCCATCTGGTAAGGCAGGTTCATCGTCATACCGAAACGGAGCATGCGTTCAACCTTTGCACCAGGCGTGGTCTTCAATGCCTGCGTCACGTTGAGCGTACCGTTGTCCTCAACCTGATAGGTCAGGGTAAGCTGCGACTTAACAGTCGGCATGTCGTAAACGGCTGTCACGGTCTTAGTCTTCTTGTCGGCGGTGAGCGATGCGAGCTTCATCTTTGGCGAACGCCATGCTGCGAGCTTCTTGCCGAGGTTTGCTCCCATATCGTTATCGGTCGGAGCGCGCCAGAAGTTGGGCTTCAATGAGCCGCCTTCACCAAGCAATGACTTGCCGCCAACCTCGTATTTGGAGATGAAACCGGTCTTGCGGTCGAACTGCAGAGTGAAGTTCTCGGCGTGCAGAGCAATCTGCGGCTCCTTCTTCTTGTCGACAAGCTTCACAGCCTTAAGCGAAGCGGGGTTGACAGAGAGGTCGTTGCCCGTGAATTCGCGTATCGGCATCTGGCGCTGGGCTACTATGTGGCCCGCCTTGAGCAGTCCCTCGTCCTTCTTCAGACGGAACTCGATGTTGAGCATCACGTCCTTCTGGTTCTTGTAGTCGTTGAGTTTGTAGGGCAGCACCAGCTCCATCTTCTTGTGAGGAGGAAGCATCGAGATGTCGGCTATTGTTCCGTTCTGATACTCTATGCCGTCGGCTACGATAGCCCACGAGAGCGAAACATTCTCGGGCTTGGCGAAGAAGTTCTCGTTGTATACCGAGATTGTGCCTGCATTCAGGTCGATAGGCTCAGCCCAATAGTTCTGATAGTAGTACTTCATGTCCCATATCTCAGGGTTAGGAATACGGTCGGGGTTGATAAGGCCGTTGCAGTTGAAGTTGTTGTCCGACGGGTCGTACGAGTTATAGTCGCCACCGTAGGTGTAAATCATGTTGCCCTGCTTGTCCTTGCCACGCAATCCCTGGTCGACGAAGTCCCAGATGAATCCGCCCTGGAAATGAGGATTCTTGCGTGCAAGGTCCCAGTACTCCTTCATCACACCGCCCGAATTGCCCATGGCGTGAGCATACTCACAGAGGATGTAAGGCTTCTTGGGGTTGTGGGTCACGTAGTTCTCCACGTATTCGGGCGTCATATACATCTCGGCAAAGATGTCGGTGTTGTCGCCATTGAGTGCGCGCTCAAAGTGGACGGGGCGTGTCGGGTCGTATTCGTGAATCCACTTCTTCACGTCGGCGAAGTTCTTGGAGTCGGCAGTCTCGTTGCCCATCGACCAATATATAACCGACGGGTGGTTGTACTGATTGATAACGTTGTGCTCGTTGCGCTCCATTATAGGCAGAGCAAACTGCGGTTCGGTCGACTTGGCGTTCTTTTCGTAGTAGAATCCGTGGCTTTCCTGGTTGGCTTCGGCACAAACGTAAATGCCATATTCGTCGCACAGCTCATACCAGTAGGGGTCTGACGGATAGTGGCAGGTACGAACGGCGTTGATATTGAACTCTTTCATAAGGCGGATGTCCTGAATCATGCGCTCACGCGAAACCACGTAGCCGCCATCGGGGTCCATCTCGTGGCGGTTTGCGCCCTTGATGAGCACCGGTTGACCGTTGACGAGCAGCTGCGAGTTCTTGATTTCCACCTTGCGGAATCCCGTGCGCACAGCAACGGCTTCCACTTCCTTGTCGTTCTGCTGTATAGTGACAGCCACCTTGTATAGGTTTGGAGTCTCGGCGGTCCACTTCAGCGGGTTCTCCACGTCGAACTTAACGGTAGCGTTGATTTCGGGCATGCTCTTACCCTGCTTTACCTTCACCTTCGAGGTGTTGAGCACCTTGCGGCTTACTACGTCGCCATCGGGAGCAATGAGGTCGATGACAAACTTGGCGTTGCCCTTTGCCTTTACGTTTACAGCCAATGAGCCGTTGCGATATTGCGCGTCGAGGTCGGGAGTGACCCGTATGTTGTCAATATGAGCCTGCTGCGAGCGTGAGTACAGATAACAATCGCGTGCCACACCCGACAAACGCCAGAAGTCCTGGTCCTCACTATACGAGCCGTCGCACCAACGGAAGGTCTGGAAAGCAATGAGGTTGTCGCCCTTCTTGAGGTAAGGAGTGATGTCAAACTCCATTGCCGACTTTGAGTCTTCGCCGTATCCTACGAAGTGACCGTTCACCCACAGATACATATTTGACGTTACCGAACCGAAATGAGCAATCACCTGACGGCCGTCCCACGACTCGGGAATATTGATAGTGCGGCGATATGAGCCTACGTGGTTGTCTTTGGTAGGCACCTGAGGGGGATTGTCCTTAAAGTGTCCGCGCCATGCGAATCCGATGTTAACGTACTCGGGGTCGCCATAACCGTTGACTTCCCATATTCCGGGCACCTTCATCGTCTTCCACGACGAATCGTTGTAGCCTTCCTTGAAGAAGTCGACGGGACGCTGGTCGGCATTAGCCACCCAGTTGAAGCGCCAGTCGCCCTCAATAGAGAGATAATTGGCAGAGCTGTTGCGGTCGCCTTTCAGAGCTGCGCTGCGGTTCTCGTAGGCAAAGAACGAGGCGTGCGTAGGAAATCGGTTAACGTTGTTGACCGACATGTCGTGCCACTCCTTGAACGTAGGCTGAACGACCTTGTCCGTCGTCTCGGCTGCGTATATCATGCAAGGAGCCATTCCCGCCACAGCCAGTGTCAATAACAGATGTTTCATATTAAGTTTGTTGTTAAAAAGTTTCCTTTGTTCGGGTTTCGCCTTCAAAGTTACATAAAATAAGCGACAAAAAGTGTAACTTTGCATATATTAAGCATTTGGATATGAACTACAATACACACACACTCAGCAACGGCCTGCGCATAATACAACTGCATAGCGCTTCGCCCGTTGTTTACTGCGGTTATGCCGTGGCAGCAGGCACACGCGACGAGCAACCGGGCCGCGAGGGAATGGCACACTTCTGCGAACACATCACATTTAAGGGTACTGAGCGGCGCAGTTCGATGAAGATTCTGGGCTATCTGGAAAGTGTTGGCGGCGACTTGAACGCTTTCACCAACAAGGAGGAGACGGTTTATCATGCAGCCGTACTGCGCGACAACATCGACCGTGCCGTCGATCTGCTCACAGACATCGTCTTTCACAGCACATATCCGCAAGCGGAGATTGACAAGGAGGTGGAGGTGATAGTCGACGAGATTGAGAGCTACAACGACTCGCCTGCCGAACTGATATACGACCTGTTTGAAAACGCAATATACAAGGGACATCCGCTGGGCCACAACATTCTGGGTTCGGCAGACGTTCTGCGCACTTACACCACTGAAGACGCCCTGCAATTCACACGCCGGTTGTACCGTCCGGACAATGCCGTGTTCTTTGCCTACGGCGACATAAGCTTCGACAAGCTGGTAAGATTGCTTGAGAAGGCGCACGACATGGGTTGCTCCGACGGCAATGCTGCCGCTTCTGCCATTCAGACCCAACCGCTCGCCCTGCGCGACACTACGCCTTCGGCTATGCCGCCTTATACTCCACAAAGCATAGAGCACCACATGGACACCCATCTGGCGCACGTTATGCTGGGCACACGTGCCTACGACGTTCACGACTCACGCCGCATTGCGCTCTATCTGCTTAACAATATTCTGGGCGGTCCGGGCATGAACGCACGCCTCAACATATCGCTTAGAGAGCGCAACGCTCTTGTATATACCGTCGAAAGCATGATGCAGAGCTACTCGGACACGGGCCTGTGGGCGGTATATTTCGGTTGCGATCCGCGCAACACGAACAAGTGTCTGCGACTGATACGCCGCGAACTCGACCGCGTGATGCAGCATCCGTTGAGCGAGTCGGCTCTGAACGCCGCCAAGAAGCAGATACGCGGACAGATAGGCATTGCCTGCGACGCCCGCGAATCGTTCGCTCTCGACTTCGCCAAGACCTATCTGCACTACGGATGGAAGAAGGATGTGACAGCTCTATGCAATCGTATTGACGCCCTGACAGCTGCCGATTTGCAGCAAGTGGCGCAAGAAACGTTCGCTGAAGAGGGAATGACGAGGCTGGTGATAAGGTAAAAGAAGCCCCACACGCAGAAAGCCCTACCCCCGGCCCCTCCCCCGCAGGGAGGGGAGTAGTATGCATTGATTGCTAACAATAGGAGGCTATGGTGTCCTCGCCGTAGCATGAGCAAACAATAACGACAATGGTCAACAATCAGCCTGTAGCTAATTGTTGACCATTGTCGTTATTGTCGTTTAAATAAAGTTTTTATAGTCCGATGTTCCGATATTCACGCAAACTTGTTGTTGTATCTGAGAATGCCGTATATCGCGATGAGCGTGCTTGCTGCGCTGACAACATAATTGCCAAGATAGAGCCACTGGAAGGGCACACTTATCATTAAAAGGACGATTCCAATCATTGCTATTCTTTTCATAATAAAACGATTCTTGGCAACAAAGCATACCGCTCCCCTCCCTACTGGGGAGGGGTCGGGGGTGGGGCTTTGCAGGAGTTGGGTTTTCAGGCTATTTATTTCATTACGCCAACGCGCGTCCCAAAGCCTCGCAAGCTGCTTCGGTCTCTGCGTTGAGGCTCTGCTTTATCTCTACTGGAGTGCCTACAAGCTCAAACTTCATGCGTGTCTCGTTGGCTTCGAGAATCTTCTTTACGGTCTGACCTGCCCATGTGAACGAGCCGAATACAGCCAGACGATGGTTCTTGATGCCTCGTTCGGCTATCTCGTCGATGAGCGCCTGCATCTGCGGATAGATACCGTTGTTGTATGTAGGAGCGCCGAGCACGATGGTGTCGTACTTGAAGATGTCGCTCAGGATGTAAGAATGGTCAGAGCGCGACACGTCGTGCATGACGATATTGTGCACTCCTGCCTGGGCAGCTGCACGTGCAATGACCTCGGCTGCACGCTCGGTGTTGCCGTACATCGAACCGTAGCAGATTACAACTCCACGATCCGTGGCGTATCGGCTCATACGGTCGTAAGCCTCAATTACACGTGCTATGTGCTCGTGCCAAACGGGTCCGTGTGTAGAACAGATGTAGTCTATCTTCACGCCGGCGAGCTTCTTGAGTGCCTGCTGAACCGGAACGCCATACTTGCCCACAATGTTGGAGTAGTAGCGGCGCATCTCGTCCCAGTAGATGTCGCAATTCATGTCGCTGTCGACGAACGCTCCGCAGAGCGCACCGAAGCATCCGAAGGCGTCGCCCGAGAACAGTACGTTGGCTGTCTGGTCGAGTGTAGCCATCGTTTCGGGCCAGTGTACCATCGGAATCATGGTGAACGAGAGCGTGTGCTTGCCGAGCTGGAGTGTGTCTCCGTTAGAAACCTCAACGATATCGTCTCCCGTACCGACGTTATAGTATCCGCGCACCATGTCGAAAGTCTTCTTGTTGCCTACGATGCGTGCCTCGGGATAGTACTTCTTGATGAGTGGCAGGGAGCCGCTATGGTCGGGTTCGACGTGGTTGACGATGATGTAGTCGATGGGGCGGTCGCCGATTACCGAGCGTATGTTGGCGAGAAACTGCGGGAAGAAGTCTACCTCAACGGTATCGATGAGTGCCACCTTCTCGTCGTCGATGATGTACGAGTTGTACGAAACGCCGTAGGGCAGCGGCCAAAGTCCCTCGAAGATGTCCTTATGACGGTCGTTCACGCCGACATAATGTATTGATGATGTAATCTCTGTATTCATAATTGTATGTTAAGTTTGATTGTTAAAACGATGTAGTACGGCAACTGTCGGGCAGCCTACTGTTGCAGACTCTTGCCGAATTCTACCGAGATGTAGTTGTATATGTCCTTGCAGCAGTCGGCCGAGAAGGCCGAGGCGCAGGCTATGAGTTTGTCCCACGTAGCCTCGTCGAGTCCTCGCTCGAGGTCGTCGCGTGTCACTCCGTACTTGATTAGTCCGTAGATGAATCCGGCGTTGAAGTTGTCGCCGGCTCCGATGGTGCTCACGGTCTGGGTCTGTGGCATCGGGTATTGCTTGTGGAAGCCTCCGTCTGCCATCACGGTTACGGGTCGTGGACCGTCGGTATAGACCAGTCGCGGACAGTAGAACGACGTTTCGGCACGATATACACGTTCGGCTGTGTCCTTCTTATATAATATGGTGAAGTCCTCGCGCGAGCCTCTGACGATATCTGCATATTCGAGGTTGTCTATCAGATTGGGCGTAATCTTCATCACGTCGTTCTGGTGTGCGGGGCGGAAGTTGACGTCGTAGTAGATGATGGCGCCACGCTGGCGGGCCAGTTCGAGCAGTCCTGACACCTGCGGACGCAGAGTCGGGTTGACGGCATAGTACGATCCGAACACAACTACGTCGTCGCGGTTGATGTCGGGATAAGTAAAGTCCATGTGATCGTGCCGTTGTTCGCGGTAGAAGATGTAGTCGGCGTTGTTAGAGTCGTCGAGAAAGGCGAGCGAAACGGGCGACTTGGAGTCGGGATAGACATTGACGCTTGCCGTGTCGACGTTGTTCTGCTTGAGAAACTGGCGCACGTACTCGCCCACCCTATCGCTTCCGGTTTCGGATATGAATGTGGCGTTGACTCCGGCACGTCCCAACGAGATTATTCCGTTGAACGTTGAGCCTCCCGGCACGGCCTCAATGGGTTTGCCGTCCTTGAAGATGATGTCGAGCATCGTCTCGCCTATACCTATTACTTTACGCATTTTTCAATTGTATTTTATTGAGGATTGTCCTTTTATCTTTACGGGTGCATGGCGAGGGCGCGGTTTTCTGCCGCCTCCATTATCTCGCGTTCGCCCGGACCTTTGTCATTGATGCCGCACAGGTGTAGGATGCCGTGAATGATGACGCGGCGCAACTCGTCGTCGTACTGCTTGCCGAACTGCTCGGCATTGGTCCTAACGGTGTCGAGCGAGATTACTATGTCGCCGCTCACTATGCCCGGTTCGTCATAGTCGAATGTTATGACATCGGTGTAATAGTCGTGTCCGAGGTACTCGTTGTTCACTTCGAGTATCTTCTCGTCGTCTACAAACATGTAGCCCACTTCGCCTACCTTGTAGCCGTATGTTGCTGCCACGGCACGTATCCACGCCGTAGTCTCACGCTTCTTTATCTTCGGCATCTTTACGCCGTCTACGTTGTATGTTATCATTGCTTGAATGTTGAGTGTTGAATGTTGAATGTTGAATTGAGTGTTGAATGCTGAGTGTTGAATGTTGAGTGTCGTCCTTTTTGTTCCAACAATTCTACATTGGATAATTCTAAATCGGCGTAGCCGACTAATTCAACACTCCACATTCAACATTCCACATTCTCATTCCTGCCCAGCTGGCAGGAATGAGCGGCAGTCATGGCCGAAATGCGTCAGTTCGCGCACTACGGTCGACGATATGCTGTCCAATCCCGGTTCGGCAAACAGAACGATTGTCTCTATACCGGTGAGCCTTCGGTTGATGTCGGCCTGCTCGCGTTCGAACTCAAAGTCGCGCACCGAGCGCACGCCTTTCACTACGAACTGCGCTCCGAGGCGCTTGGCGAAGTCGACCGTCAGGTCGCTGTATTGCTCCACGCTGATACGTGGCTCGTCGCGATAGAGCGAGCGTATGGCGTCAACACGCTCGTCGGCGCTGAGCATATAGCGCTTGTTCGGGTTCACGCCTACGCCTATCACAAGATGGTCGAACAAGGCGAGGGCGCGGCGCACGACTGAGTCATGGCCTATAGTGAACGGGTCGAACGACCCTACGAATATTCCTGTACGTTTCATCGTAGTTGTTTTGTTTGCAAAAGTAATGTTTTTTTGAGAAAACACGTAGCTTTTTCATTTTTTTGTCTTATGCGTCAGCATAAGTATATGGTCGTCGTCGGAGGTGGTTGTGGCGAAGATGTAGGTGTCGCCACCGTCGTTCAGCTTCAGACGCTTGCGCAGTTCGGCCACGGATAGGGGGAAGTTACGCACGGCGATGTTGGCTTGCTTCATACCGGAGAGGGTCTGGCGGAGCTGTCGCTTGTTCATCGTGGTGACGGCATCAATGGCAAACGAACGGCCGGGGAAGCCGTCTATCTCATGGTCGGAGAGGAACAGATGGCTGTTGCGGCTTATTGCGCTGACGCCATAGGCACGGGCTATCTCGTCGAAACAGCCTGCCTTCATCACGGAAGCGTTGGGCTCGTAGAGGAATTTTGAGTTTTGAATTTTGAGTTTTGAATTGTTGCCTGCGGCAATTTTGAGTTTTTGAGTTGTGAATTGTGAATTGGTCGGCTGCGCCGATGTTGAATTATTAATGTTTAATGTTAAATGTTCAATGTTAAGTGTTGAATTGGTTGGCTGCGGCTCGGCTTCGCCACCTATGCTATATACAAATTCGCTGCGCGGATACTGACCCTCAGAGTCGGGGCGTGACTGAATGTCTACGCAGAACACCTGCACTTCCGGCTTGCCGTCGGGAGCCAATACGAGCAGCAACTCCTTGCACTCGCCGTCTACCGAAACTATATGCACCTCGCGCACCTTACCGTCGAGGTCGGCAATAGCCTTGTGCCAGTCGAGCATGGGCGAAAGCTTGAGCATCACAAACTGCGACTTCTGCATGAGCCTTGGCAGGAGCTGGCACACGTTGGGGGTGCAGTCGGCTATCAGCACCGTCTTGGCTCCGTGCTCGTCGCGACGTGCCGGGTCGAGGAATATCATGGTCTGAGGCTCCATCTGCTCAAGCACAGCCTCAGCCTCGGCACACTCCACCGTGGCGTTCCGGATGCCCAAACGGGGCAGATTGGCGCTCACAACGTCGCACAACGAGGCGTTGCGCTCTACGTATGTGGCACAGTCGAAACAGCGCGAGGTGAACGAGAAGTCCACTCCGAATCCTCCCGTGAGGTCGGTCATGCTTGTTCGGGATGCGTTCGGGATGCGTTCGGCCCACAGACGAGCCACTTGCTGCTTGTATCGGGCTGTCGGCTCCGACGAACATTGCTCCATGTTGAGGTGCGGAGGATATACCACTCCGTCGCACGCAGCCCATGAGGGCAACTTGCGCTGCGCCGTCTGCCAGCCCTGAATCTGATTCAAGGCATAGGGCATGTCTACATCGGGATAGCGCGACGCCTGAAGAGCAAGCTTGCGGGGGTCGGCCTGGCGAAACTGTTTTACAAACTCGGATGTTGTCATATATCTATGTGCTACGTTGTCGTTATTGATGTTTTACGCTGTCGTTATGCGTATTTTTCACCATTGTTACCGCTTGAAAATCAGCGCTTTACACTATGGCTTTGCAAAAGGGGTCCTTTTGGACTTCAAAAGGAGTCCTTTTGGGGTGTAAAAGGAGTCCTTTTAGCTTGCAAAACGAGTCCTTTTGGAGTGCAAAAGGACTACATTTTTCAGAGTGCCAAAATCCAGCTGGTTTTCAGCCATAATTATATTACAAAGATACAAAAAAATGTTCGATTTCGGTCTTTTAACGAACATTTTGCAAGAGCGGAATAAAAATGTGAATAAAACTCTTTGCCAATCAACTAAAATCAGATAACTTTGCCAATATCAAACTAAAAAACATCTTATGAATCCTATTGTTGACTTAAAAACCCTACCTCAAAGACTGCGCTCGTTAGGCAAGCGCGTCATTGTAGCCGTTGCATCACCAGCTGACGCACACACCGAAGAGGTGATTGAACGAAGCGTCTGCGAAGGTTTTGCAGACTTCGTCCTTACCGCTGTCGAGGGCAAACAAGCCATAGCCGAACAACTCGCAGCACGCCATCCACAACAAATCAAGATCATCAAAGCCTCAGATGACGACGACGCAGCACGCAAAGCTGTGCTCGAAGTGCGCGAAGCACGCGCCGACGTACTCATGAAGGGCTCGCTAAATACCGACAACCTGCTGCGAGCCGTGCTCAACAAGGAGCAGGGAATACTCGTAAAGGGTAGCGTGCTGACGCATATCGCCGTGGCAGAGATTCCGGGCATGAACCGACTCATGCTCTTCTCTGATGCAGCCGTCATCCCCTTCCCCACCACCGAACAGCTCGACGCCGTCATGACGTACATCACCCGAACGTGGCGAAGCCTCACCGGAGGCTCATGCCCACGTGTTGCGCTGACGCATTGCACCGAGAAGACAAGCGACAAGTTCCCCATCACACTCGCCTACCAAGCCATAAAGCAATATGCCGAGGAAGGAAGATATGGCGAAGTGTGCGTTGACGGACCTATGGACGTTAAGACCGCATGCGACGCCGAGAGCGGTGCCATCAAGGGAATAAGCTCTCCCGTAGTGGGAAATGCCGACATCCTGATTTTCCCCGACATCGAAGCCGGCAACACTTTCTACAAGACTATCACTTTCTTTGCCAACGCTACCGTGGCTGGCATGCTCGACGGAACTACCGCTCCGGTTGTGGTGACGTCACGAGCCGACTCTGCCGACTCCAAGTTCTACTCGCTTGCCGTGGCTTGCATGAGAAGTATCAACCCAAAATAACAAAAGCCCTACCCCCTGCCCCTCCCCCGTAGGGAGGGGAGTGAAATGATTATTAACAATAAAAAAAATCCCTACTTTCCTACGCCTTTGCAATAAATATATAAGAGAATGCTATAAAACTCTGAGCAAGTTCAGCACTTCACTCCCCTCCCTGCGGGGGAGGGGCAAGGGGGTGGGGCTGTATGGGGAACACTTCCATATGAAAAGAATATTCGTAATAAACCCCGGCTGCACCTCAACCAAGGTGGCAGTATACGAGGACGACAAAGCGGTTTGGACCGACGACGGACTCCATCCGCAAGAAGAGATAGACAAGTTCATGACCGTCGACGACCAGTACGAATACCGTAAGGATTTCGTGCTGGAGCTGTTGCGCAAGGCTGGAATACCATTGAAGTTCGATGCCGTGATAGGACGCGGCGGACTGCTCAAGCCATTGCACGGCGGCGTGTATGCCGTCAACGAACTTATGAAGCACGACCTGCATCATGCCAAACATCAGCACGTGTGCAATCTCGGTTGTCTTATAGCCGACGACATTGCTCACGAGTGCGGTTGTCCGGCATTCATGGCCGACCCCGTGGTGGTAGACGAAATGATGACACGCGCCCGCTACACCGGATTGCCGTTCATGAAGCGCGAATCTATCTTCCACGCCCTTAACGCTAAGGCTGCCGCACGTCGCTATGCCAAGACCTGCGGAAAGGTGTACGAGAACATGGACATTATCGTGGCTCACCTCGGAGGCGGCATCTGCGTGTCGGCACACCACCTCGGCAAGGTAATCGACGTGAACAATGCACTTAATGGTGAAGGCCCAATAGCTCCCGAACGCTCAGGCACTCTGCCTGCCGACCAGCTCGTCAGGCTCTGCTTCTCGGGCAAGTACACCCAGCAGCAAATCATGAAGATGCTCGCAGGCTACGGCGGTTGCCAGGCTCTGCTGGGCATGAAGGACATGAAGGAGATTTCGCGTCGCGCCGAAGCCGGAGAAGAGCCATATCACGAAGTGCTCGAAGCTATGCTCTACACCATATCCAAACAAATCGGAGCCATGGCTGTTGCGCTATGGGGCAAGGCCGAAGCCATCATCCTCACCGGCGGTATTGCCTACAGCAAGTACTGCGTTGAGGAGATAAGGAAGCAAGTGGAGTTCCTCGCACCGGTCGTTGTGCTGCCCGGCGAGGGCGAAATGGAGTCGCTCGCATTCAACGCCCTCGGCGCTCTCAACGGCGAACTGCCTATACACGAGTACAAATAAGACTAAGTGTTAACACACAAACACAAATAAAAAGAAGAGGGGACACCCTCGTCCACAACAACAATTAGAGTATTCTCTTTTGATTTGTCGTGAACGAGGATGTCCCCTCTATCTGTAACCTATAACCAGCTTGTCATTCTCTCCATACTCTTCTCTTCAGCCACATTTGCAGGATCGGGTCGCTCATTGCCAATGTTTTTGGGGCAATGATTGTGACAAGATCTTTCTCGGTAAGCGCCTTTTTGAGTCGGGTGATGTTGGCTGCTGTGCCAAGCTGATATTGCTTGAGTACCGTTGATTGCGTAAAACCCGTACTAACGCCATTGGCAAGGGCGTGAAGGAAGTTCATCTGATAGGCAGAGAGGTCTTCAGTCTGTTGTATGAAGAGCGGTTCGCAAGCATCAAGAAGCCGGTCGATGGCATTATGGAGGTCGGTCTCGGTGGCGGTATCATTCGTATGAAGCCACACAAGCCATGCAAGCTGCTGCACATAAGAAGAGTAGCGGTCAGTGACACGGCATATTGACTGCGCCAACTGCTCAGAAATGTGCTTGCCAGTAACCTTAAAACGCTGGCAAATGAATTCAATCCAGTCTGACTCGCTAATCTTTCCAAGATAAAACAAGTCGCCAAAGCGATAAAACGGATAACTGCTGTTCTGGAACATACGCTCCATCATGTGCTTCTTGCTGCCATACAAGCAATAACTGACGTGCGATTGCAACTGCCACACGCCACGCAACTTCTTCTGAAACGTAAGCGAATCAGAGTATTCGCCTATTTGCTGGAACTCATCTATACAAACAACTATACGATAACCTTTCTCTCGGGCTATCAGTTCGGGCAAGCGCAACACCTCATCTGTAGTATTGCTGCTGGCATTATACTCAAGCGATACGGAGAAATCGTTGTACGGATCCATACCGAAACTAACTTTCGGAACGAAACGACTTAGAAAAACCTTGGCATTCTCCATCCACTCTTCCCATTTGGAAGAAGTAGCTCGGACTACGGCTGTGGCAAAAGCATTGATGAAATCTGACTCCGAACGTGTTCCAAAAGCATCAATACGTGCAATACGGATATTGTCGTTGTCGATGAGCGAACAGACCCTGTCGACAAGCGAAGTTTTACCCATACGACGCGGCGAGATAAGTATGGTGTTCACTCCGTATGTGAAATTGGCTTTCAAACGTTCGGTCTCAGTACGGCGATCGGTAAAAGCTTCGCCTTCAACGCGTACTCCGAATACAAAAGGAGATTCGATTTTGTTTGTCATATAAAAATTTGCATCGATGTTTAGATATGCAAATTTACACAATTTATTCGTTTTAAACAAGGTTGTTTTAAACAACCTTGTTTAAAACTGTATTTTATCTATTGCTCAATAGTTTGTTCTTTGTCTGTGTTGTACGAAATGTTCTCTTCCTTGAACTTGTCCTTGGGCTGCGGATGTTCTGCCGGATAGCCTATTACAACCATATTGAGGGGGATGAGATTGTCGGGCAACGACAGTACTTTACTGATTGCTTTGCAGCGATCTTCGGCTGGATAGGCTCCCGTCCACACTGCTCCAAGACCCATTGCGTGGGCAGCGAGCAACATATTCTCAGTGGCTGCGGATGCGTCCTGTATCCAGAAGTTGCGACCGCCACCATCAATCATCTTCTCAGTATCGCCACAAACGACTATTGCAAGGGGTGCTTTCTTGAGCATCTTGGCGTTGGGATTGGCTTCAGAGAGGGCATCGAGCACGCTGCGCTGGTCAACTACTACGAAGTGCCAGGGCTGCTTGTTCATTGCCGTAGGGGCTGCCATGGCAGCACGCAGCATCTTCTCAATCTTCTCTTTCTCTACCTCACGCGCCTCATAGTTGCGTATGCTGGTGCGAGTAGCGATGTTGTCGAGCACCGCCTGCTCTGCATTAGACGACTGTTCAGCATCGGCTGATTTATCGGCAGGGGCTTTGCCCGATGCCAAACGCACACTAAGTACCACTACAACAATGGCGAGTACGACGTTAAGTACAACGGATGTGTTCTGTAAATTCATAACTCTATAATCTAAAATCAATAATTCAAAACTCGAAATTTGATAACTCGAAACTCAAAATTTGATAATTCAAAATCGGCTTCAGCCGACCAATTCCTAATTCCTAATTCCTAACTCCTAACTCCTCAAAAGGCTTCCCGTCGGGCAAACGAACCTGCAATAGGGGCGCGGCACCCATACCGAAAGGACGAGAAACAGCACGGCAAACACTATCACCCACACCGAAGCCGAGGAGTATAGAAATGCCGTGAACAGCTCGTAGTCCATCCATGCGGTCCACGTAGCGGTTAGCATGAGCACCATAAGCACTCCCCACAGAACGTTGCGGAACATGTTGAGCGCTCTGTTCAAGCGTGGCGAGATTCGGGGTTTGCGTCGAGTGAGTTTGCCAGCAAGTTCCTGAGCCGAACCAAACGGACACATGTGGGCACAGTAGTGTCCTGGGCGACCTGCCAAAGGATAAAGCATAGCCACCACTACCATCAGCAATGGGGCTGCGAGCGTGGCGAGTATGGCGAGGTTTATGCCTCCCGAGAAGAGTCGCATAAGAAGAGTGTACGATACGAACGTGCCGGTCCACAAGCCGAGCACAACTACGTTGAGAGCCAGCTGCACATAATGCCAACGGCGGTTCTTGACAAACAGCGGAACAACAGCACCCATCAACACTACTATCAATGCCGCAATGCCCCCAAGAGTCCAACCCTTAGACGAGGCTGAAACGCCTGACGCTTCGGCAGAACCGACAGCATCTGACGCATTGCCGAGTGCTGCGTGTTGCTTGGCATAAGCGAGTCCACGCTGCACATTGGTTATGATGGCACGCGACGAGAACGTAGCTCCCGTCACACCATCCACATCCATTGCCGCAGCCTCATCAACGGTCTTGCCCTGCCATTGTCCCAAGAGAGTCGAAGCATGATTGAAGAAGTCGGGTGTTTCGGCATTAGGCTCAGCCTCGATGCTGTCCACTACCCCACCCTTGTTTATATGTATGCGGAGAGGAACTGGTCCGCCATATCCCTGCACGTCCTTGGCAAGCAGGCGTGTATCCACAACTATTGTGCCATCGGGATGCACCGACATGGTGTCGTTGCCTAATGCCACGGCATCAGGCGTGGTATGTGCGTGGCGCAGATCGATGCCGAATATCCTGCCGTCGCGCACTATTGCCGCAGCCGAGAGTATCAGCACTACAACCACAAGCGATAGCAGAGCAGGAATAAAGTTTTTGTTTTTCGCGTTTTGCATATTTAATATCAATTTGTTTTATTAAGTATGTGTTCATATATAAAGATAATTCTGAACTATTACTTATTGTATGCAAAAATAGCAAAAAAGGAAGAACAATCCAAATATAAAAATGTTTATTAACGCAATATGGGGGTGTGGCAAAACTCATAAAATGAGATGCCACACCCCCATATACTACTGTCTTGCCACGTTCATTCCACAAGACTACGAGGCTGACTATCCTCCCCAAATATATCCATCTTCGTCTTCTTCCGGCAGGCTTTCGTCGTATTTTTCTCCCTTAGGGATGCATTGTGTTGAGCCTGCCATTATGCTTACCGCTTCAAAGGAGATGATGGCGATATGGGGTTTGTTATATTCTTTCTTTTCCATAGTTGTCTTTACTGTTTTTAATAACTTGGTTTTTATCTGATGATTATCTTCTTTGTCTGTCCCGACTTTAAGCGCACGATGTTGACACCACGCTGGAGCGACTCTATGCGTTTGCCGTTGAGGTCGTAGTATTCGGCGTCGGCGGCGTTGAGAACGTCGATGGCGCTGGCATCGATGCCTGTTGTTGTGTCTTTAATGCGCATTGCAAGTTGTGTTGTGCCGCTTGCGGATGTGCCGCTGAGCCATGCACGGAACGGCCCTACCTTCACACCTTTCACCGTAGACGATGAGTTCTTTAGGTCGGCAACACTCCAGAAGCGGTCTTTGGCAATGATAAAGCCCTCGTCCAGTTCCTTAGTCCAGAACGTACCGTTAAGTGTCATGTCGGCAATGTCTATGGTTCTCGGCGTCACATTCAGCCATGCTCTATCTGCCTTAAAGCACAACTCTGTCTGCTTGCCTATGCGCTGAACTACGCATGGCGTTCCTGCTGCCACCTTTCCTCTGATGGAACTCAACACCAGCTCGCTTTCGTTGATGGCCTCAATGGTGTATATGCGGTACGGCTCTTTACCTGTCGGCACTATGGCAAAAGGCAACACGAGTGTTCCCCACTTGTCAGACAGGGTGCGGGTGTATGATATTGTGTCTATGTTCATTGCGGAATGTGGCTTGTCGCTAACAAATGAGGCATCGGTCAGGCTTACAGTTCTGGTCGTAACACCAGGAACATAATTAAATACACCTTCAGGCAACGATTTGAACTTTAAAGTCTTAATGTAGTTGCCGCCAAAAGCATATTCTCCCATCGCTTCCAACGATTCTGGCAATGTCACTTCAGATGGAGTCTTTGAGTTCTTATTTAGGTTTTCGCACTCTTGAAAAGCACAATCCTCAATTCTCTTAATCGTGGATGGAATGACGACTTCGCCAGAAAGGCCTGAACACTTCTCAAAAGCCCATTGGGGAATGACACTCATAGAGCTTGACAACTTAAGATCTTCAAGTCCAGTACAAGTGCTGAAAGCTTGTTTTCCAATAGTTTCTAATGAATTGGGTAACGTCAGAATGCCAGTAAATCTGGAGCATTTCATGAAAGCTCTTTCCCCGATAGTTGTTAATGAATTGGGCAATGTCAGAGTGCCTGTAAATCCAGAACATTCTTCAAAAGCATTGTGTTCAATAGTTACTAACGTGTTGGGTAATGTCAAAGGACCTGTAAATCCAGAGCATCTATAAAAGATTCCTTGCTCCAAAATTGTTTTTCCTTGGGGTAATGTCAAGGTGCCATTAAATCCAGAACAATCCATGAAAGCCCAAATACCAATAGATGTCAGTGAGTTGGGCAATGTCAGATCGCCTGTAAATCCGGCACATTTGCTGAATGCTTTTGTCCCGATAGTTGTTATGGAGTTGGGTAATGTCAAGGTGCCATTAAACCCGGAACACTTTTCAAAAGTCGATTCTTCAACAGTTTTTAATGATTTGGGCAATGTCAAATTGCCTGTGAATCTAGAGCAACCATAGAACGCTTTTTTTTCAATAGAGGTTAATGAGTTTGGCAATATCAAAGTGCCTGTGAATCCAGAGCAACCCGAGAACGCGCTATTCCCGATAGTTGTTATTGAACTGGGCAATGTCAAGGTGCCATTAAACCCCGTGCAACCCGAGAACGCCAAGTATTTAATAGACTTTATCGAGTTAGGCAATGTCAGGTTACCAGTAAGTCTTGAACATCTAAAGAAGACACCATTCTCAATAGATGTTATAGTGTTGGGCAATGTCAAAGTGCCATTAAACCCAGAACAATTGCTGAAAGCTGCTGCCCCAATAGACGTTATGGAGTTGGGTAATGTTAAGTTTCCTGTGAGTTTGGAGCATCCATCGAACGCATTGGTTCCAATAGTTGTTAATGAATTGGGCAATGTCAAGGTGCCATTAAACCCAGTACAATTGCTGAAAGCCCTCATTCCAATAGTCTTTATGGAGTTGGGTAGTGTCAAATCGCCTGTGAGTCCGGAGCAACCATAGAACGCACTGTTTTCAATAGATGTGACGCTCTTAGGTATGCGAAGCTCTCCGACCAAAGTAGAATTCATAAAAACGCTGTTAGGAATTTTGGTGATTGGCGCGTCAAACTCTATCACATACTTATCATTCACGATGTCGTGCGACACCACATTAGCGCCAAAATCATACCTGTCAATATTCCATTTGCTGTTGTTAGAAGTCTTGTAGCGGAAAAAACTATGCCCACACATTTGGCAGACGGCACCGTCTTCCTTATGGCCAGCAGCAGCGATTTTGGACGTAAGTCCGCATATAGTGTCGGTCGTAGAGAACGCATTGGGGAGGAACGTAACGTTGTAGTCAGCCTTACAGCTAAACTGTTTCTTTTTTATGCGGAGCGAGTGCTTATTAGCAGCCACCTCTCCTACCTTGACACGCTTGCCGTCTTCGCGCTTGTACACAATCCACTTGCCGTCGGTAGACGCATCGGTGTTGTAGCCCTCCTGCTTCCATGAGAACTCCAAGTTGTTGCCAGAAGGCTTCACACTTATGTCGGTAGGACGGACATAGCCGTTGATGATCTGTGCGACAGATATATTTTCATATCCTTTATTCTTCTCACAGTTGTCAAACCACAAACCGCGAACAGCTATCTTATGGCCATAGAGTGGAAACTTGTTGTTGAAGGCGAGCTTAAGATCTACGCAGTACCATGTGGCTTCATACGGCTTTAGTCCCTCGTAAGTCATGCCTCGCCTAAGATTGCCAAACTGCGCTGTGCCTACATCTATGCCTTTGTGAACAATAGACCTGGAACTTCCCAGCGCAACGTTTTGCGGGTTTTTAAGCATAGCCGATTCGCTATTTACGTTGGATATGTCTTTCCACAGACCGTTGAGTATAAATGATGGTGTGTCGTCAATGTCGAGCCAAACTTTATCTCCGTAGTGCGCGGTGTTGCCCTTAGAGTTGAACATCCACAATCGGAGCATCACTTCTGTGCCGCTTGACGTGTATTTTGTGCTGACAAGTTGTAACTGAGGCTTGCGCTCAGTTGCGGCAGATGCGCTGCTGGCGCCTGCCATGAGCATCACGAATAATAACAACGTTGAGAAAAAGACGTTGCGAGTGTGCTTTGAGTTGTTGTGTTGCATAATGAGTATTGGTTTTGTTATTCTGTTCTTTTGGGTTGCGAATTTAATTCAAAAACGTCGCTCGACCAAAAAACGGCAGCCGTAAATAAACGTAAAAGGAAGTAAAAAGAGGGGTAAAAAGGCGTGAAATAGATAAAAAAGGGTAACTTTGCATAACATAATACATTGACTATATACATTGACTATGAAATCGAGACTCATACAACGGCTAACCTCATTTCTTGACCAACGCAGCCACAACTGGCAGCAACGGCTGTGCCTTATAACGTTTCTCATGCTCAGCTTGTCGGTGTTGGTGTTGGGAGTACCGATGCACATCGTCGGACTGATAGGTCGCTGCGACACCATATTATATACCATATCGGCAATGTCGTGGGCTGCAACACTTGCTATACTGATTATGTACCTTACGCAGCGTATGAGGCTGACTGTGGCGATATCATCGTTCGGAATATTGACACAGTTGGCAGAAAGTGCCCGTATAGTATACGTGGCAATGGAGCGTCCGGAGGGGTTTGAGGAGACTATTGTGTTTAACCTGGTTATATCACTCGCCCTGATAATCTATATGGTAATGGCTGCTGTAAGACATATGCCAACCATATTAGCCCTAATGAGCATAGCAACGATAACATCGGCTTACCTATACACCGACGGGAAAATAAACAGACAGATTGTGGTGATATTCGTTATTGTGGAGATTTTTACATGTATTCTTGGCGAAATGATAAGGCGGGGAATAAGAAGTATGCAACGGGAAAATGCCGACTATCACTCTACACTTAACCGAGTGCTATCGACCTTCCACATGACCAAGACCGAGTTGTTGGCTTATATACAATTAGGACGAGGAGAGCAGAGCGACAAAGACATCACCGACTTCTTCAACCGTCTCGACGAGCGTACAGAGGCTAACCTTATAAGGGCTGTGGAGCAACGTGTGGCTCAGCGCAAGATGCAACATGCCGACATATCGGCTGTACTCCCTACCCTAACACCCACAGAGCAGGAAGTATGCCGACTGATTATCGGTGGAAAGACTATAATAGAGATTGCTTCCATCCTACACAAAAACGCCAACAACGTAAGTTCTGTACGTATACATATACGCAAGAAGCTGGGACTTGCTACTGGCAAAGACCTAAGAGAGGCTTTGCTGGAAGTAATGCAGAAATAGTTTTACTTCTTGTGGACGTTGTACAATATATTCTCTTCCTTAAACTTGTCCTTGGGCTGCGGATGTTCTGCCGGATAAAAATAACAAAAAAAGGAAGAATGAAGCAAATATGGCTTTCATTCTTCCTTAAAATTATATGTTTGTGACAAAATTTCACAACACACTAACTAAGTTATTTGACTTCAATATGACGTGTTGCTTTCTCTTCCTTCTTCTCAATCTTAGGAAGGTCGACAGTGAGGACTCCATCGTTGACATTGGCTGCAATCTTCTCCTTGTTGACATCGTCAGGCAAGATAAGCGTCTGCTCGAACTTTGAATAAGAGAACTCACGGCGCAGATAGTGCTCTTTCTTGTTCTCGTCCTTCTTCTCGTTCTTCTGCTCCATCTTGATGTGCAGATTGCCGTCGTTGTCAATATTGATGTTGAAGTCGTCCTTCTTCATTCCAGGGGCTGCAAGCTCCACGGTATACTCGTGTTCGGTCTCCTTAACGTTGATAGCCGGTGCCGTAGCGTTGGTACGCGGCATAAAGTCAGTGTCGAAAAAGTCGTTGAAAACTTCAGGCATCCAAGAATTTCTCATTACTGGTAACATATCAAAAACCTCCAATTATTGTTAAATTATTAATGTTCTTTTTTGCTTGCCTTCGAGCTTCTTGCTCTCGACTTGCACTATCCTTATCGCAACTTACATGCCAAGGACTGAATGGAGGTTAAAGTATTAAATAGTAAGCAAATTTGGCGCAAATAAAGACAAACAGACACGAATCGTTGACAAATAGTCAGAAGCGTAGTATATATAAACCTATTGTTTCTTTTTTGTCTGCTCATCTTATCTCAGCACAATCTTCTTCGCCTTGTTGCCCTGACGCACTACAACCACGCCACTGACGTTGACATTGGCAGGATTGAAGGTGGCGACGGTGGCTGTATGAATCAGTCGGCCAGTGGTGTCGTAGACGCGTACTGGAGTGTCGGGAGCATCGTCGTTGGCAGTGCCTACCGAATTAATGCCAGTAGAGATGCGTTCGAGGTCGTAGTTGATTTTGCCAGCATCGGGATGATGCACCACTACCATCTGCTGATACCAGCGATACTCCTCATCGTAGCTGCCTTGTATTTTAAGCTGCAGAACATTGATGTCGAATGTGCCATCGCCCTGTCCGCCGTAGCCCCAATTGACGTGTACATAGCCATTCTCGTCGTAGCCGTCGATCACGAAGGCATGATTGCTCGTGTGGTCGTTGCCCTGCTTGTTGGATACAGCGGCATAGATAATGGGATGACCGGCGCTTAGCTCACGATAGACGGTCTGGTTCCACTTGTCGAAATCGTATTTATATTTCTCGTAAGTATTCTCCTTGTAGCCGTAATACTTCGCAACATAGCCGAAATGGTTGGTCATGGCATCGGGCACGTCCCATAAGCTTGCGCCACTACCAGTGGTAGTGTAGTTCATATCGACAGCCACTCCGCAATGATACATAATCTGACCTATGGCTCGCTTCTGTGCAGCTGTGTAGGTGCCTCCATAGGTATATGTGTCAAACATTCTGTCCCAGTCATATTTTGCGGATTTGAAATCGACTGTGTATTTCTTGCCGTTGACCGTCACCGATGCAGGCTCGCCCTTTCCCTGAGAGGGATATTTATAGTAATACATCACCTGCGCCATTGCGGTGGCTACGCAACCCGTATAGCAATATTGGGTTCCCACCTGAGGACACTGATTCCAATATGGGTCGTTCTGGCTCCACTTTGACTTCATCAATGTAGCCACACTCTTCTTGCAGTCGGTGGGTACGGATGTGCGTGTAGTGACTTTGGCTGCGCCCGATGTCAGCACGTCGTTGGCAGCATTGAGATACCACGCAAGCGATGGCTGCGAAGCGTCAAAGGTCGATGTCTCCGAATAGCCCACAACGGGAGCGTTGGCATCGTCGTTGCTGACGATGGCAAATCCACCCGTGGTGCGTCCGAGAACGGTGTAGCCCTCGGTTGTGGCGAGTGTGCGCAACGTAGCCTCAGCGTTGCCACCTGAGCGTGTAGCGGTAGAGCCAAGCAATCGCATGGCAATGGCAGTTTTCTCCTCGGCTGAGCGCTGACGTGCGGTGACGGTAGAAGTGAGGCAGAGAAATAAAAGAATTGTAGTAGAAATTTTTCTCATAAGTTATTAAATTAAAGTTTTATTCAGTTAGAGTTATTTATAGTTGAGAATTGAGAGTTGAGAATTGAGAGTTGAAAGTGATGATATGCTTTTTAAAATACGTTTTTATATATTTGTTTGTCAACATTATAGATGTTTACCAAGGTAATCACAACTCTCAATTCTCAACTCTCAATTCTCAACTGAAACCAACTCTCAACTTGTTACTTCTGCGTCATTTCGCAGCGAGCGTCGCCCTCAATATAGCTATAACCATCATACCAGGCGGTGAAGTTCTGGAACGTAATGGTGAGGTCGTTTGTGAACGTTGCCACTACGGGAGTCTCGGCAGACTCGATGCTTGCGAAGGTGTAATACGTAGCCCATGTAGCGGGCTGGATAGTGATGGTCTTGGCATCGAAGTCAACCTTGCCAGTAAAGTCTTCGCCCCAACCGTAGAAGTTGCTTATCTTTACGGTGGTGTCGTCAACCTTTGTTATGGTCACTTCGTCGGTACGGCTCACCTCCTGCATGCTATAGTCGTCAGAGAAGTAGTCGTAAGCTGTGAGCTTGGCGTTGTAGGTGCCGCAGAGCTTGTCTACAGTCACATCGGTGTCGCCACCCCAAGTGAATGTGTCCTGACCGCCCTCGCCCACGTCATTGCCGTCGGCATCGTAGCAGATGGCGTAGAACCATACAGAACCTTTCTGCTTGCTGCCCTCAAAGCCAGAATAGCCGTTGCCGCAGAACATGCCAAGGTCGTACTGCATACTTACCCATACATATTCATAGCCGCTGTACGACTCGGTTCCGATAGGCTTAATCTCGTTCGACTCCGGGTCGACCGTGAAGCTGATGTCGAAGCCTTTGGCTCCGTACGGACTTACGATAGTATACGAACCGTCGTCGTAAGCCACAATCTCGGCATTGAACTTGTTGCTGCCTTCGGGCAGGTTGGCGGCAGTATATACGCCGTCCTTGCGCCACAATTCGCTCTTGGTACGCTGGAATGTGAAGGCGAATGGCTCAGAGTCGGAGTAGGTCTCGTCGCTGCTTGTAGCCACAATGCTGATGGTATACTCGCCAATGGCAAGAGAGGTGAGCGTGACGCTATTGGTAGATGTCTCGCCCGTATCGCCATTAGACAGCGTATACTTGTAGGCTGTGGCGTGCTCCACAGCGGGCCACGAAATGGTGACACCGCCATTGCCCGTTGCCGACTCGGCAGATGTGGGCGCTACGAGCGGTATCTGCGGATTGGTGACGGAGGTGATGGTGGCAATAGGCGATGTGCTGTGCTTGCCGTCGACGGGCGAATACGCCCACACCTTGAGTGTATATTCGGTCTTGGGTTTAAGACCAGTGGTGAGCACCGATGTGGTGTTTGTGACGCCGCCCAGCACCACCTGCTCGTTGGTGTCGTAGAGTTCGTAGGCATACTGCGACGCTCCTGCAACGGGCTCCCAGCTGAAGGCTATCGAGCTGACCGTCTTTACGCCCTCCGTGAGCGAGGGTTGCTGCAACGGAGTCTTGAGGTCGTCGTCGTCGCTGCACGATGTGAACATAGCCGTCGAGAACAATGCCACGACGAGCAACATCCCCAGTCGGAGAATGAATGACTTATTGTGTTTCATAACTCTTGTCGTTTTTTTTATTGATGAATACTATTTACAGTCTCTACTCGGCATTCTCAATCATCGAGTTCCAGTAGCCATAGAGATAGGTATAGCCCGACTGGTCGCCGTTAGTATAGTAGATGTAAGGAACGAGATACATGGCGAAGCTGCTTGAAGAGCCGCGCATGTCAACCGACGAGTAATCCTCCGACGTGGTGTCGAGCCAGAAATTGACAAAGCTGATACCAGTCTTGTCCTCACCGTCAGGATACCATGCGGCATAGTCCTCGTTCTCAACATCTCGCATGAGATACCAGAAACCGCCACCTCCGGGATCATTCAGATAATTGCTATATGGCTGGAAGGCTCCGTGCCATGTAGAACGGTCGTCGGGATCGAATGCATCGGCAGTGTATACCGACGAGTCTTCCTTGTCCTGAGCCACGATGCTGAACTGAAGGTCAATGCCCGAACCCAGCCAGTTCTCGATACGGAAACGGTTCTGTCCCTCAAGCCAGTAGATGTCGGAATTGGTAGAGCCGAACTCGTTCTTGCCCCAAACGAACTGTGCCTGACTGACAACTTTTATCCAGCGAGCCACCATCACGTCATAATTGAATATTGGCGAGCCGTCGGTCTTGACGTAGGGATTGGTCATGTTGTCGGCAAGACGGATGATGAAGCGATAGGTCTTCAGCATCTCAAGGTTGGGACATCCTATCTCTATCTGAGTCTCCGATTCGCCGTCCTTAAACTCGGCTGAGGTAGGAATGACGAAAGCCGGGTCGGCATTGTCAACGATTATGGGCACCGTGAGATTGCCCTTGGTGTTGGCACGCTTTAGGGTGATGCTGAAGGTCTGATGATTGGCATACTCGTCGGGGGTGAGAAGTTCGCTCGCCTTGTTTGACGATGCAAAGTAGACACCAGGATTGTCTTCGCCCACCTGCTTTGCCCACTCGTAGTTGTCGTCGTCGGAGCAAGCGGTGAATGCCGTAGCCACCATCACGGCGAGCAACGTATATATGATGTTATGTATCTTTCTCATAGCTGTATGATTTTTGGATGTGTGTGTATTTACTCGGCTGTTATAGCTCCCGACGGGTTAGGACCTACGATTACAGCAGGATTGTGGTCCTTCTCGGTCTCCGGAATCATATAGTTCATCCACGGAGCCACGTAGCCGTCGTACGAGTTGAGCTGCATTGACGAGGCGTAGTTGGTGCCGCTGTACTTGCGCGTCACGGGCAGATTGAGACGCTTGTAGTCGAAGAACACGAGTCCCTCGCCCCACAACTCTACGCGGCGCTGTATCATGAGCGCGTCGATGAAGTCGTCCATAGTGGTGGCATTGCATGTATACGAGCCGTCAGTGTAGCGATTGGTGTTGACCCACTCTTGCAGTGCGGCTGCAGCAGCTGCTACGCCTTGGGTGTGGGCTATTGCCTCAAAGTAGTCGAACTGGATCTCCTCTATACGCATCAGCGGCAACGAGGCGATGAGTCCTACAGTAAGGTCGGTAGTGTTGCCACTGCCCGGACGGAACTTAAGGTTGCAGTAGGCAGGCAGTGTCGACCACTTCTCGCCCGACACATTAGTCTTATAGCCAGCGGGAACAGTGGCAGAGCCGGCATCATTGGGATTAATCCACGAAGCGCGGCGCCAGTCGTTGTCGCCAATCTTATCGTACAGCGCCTTGCCGATGCAGCGATAGGCGTTGTATTTAGTAGTGCCCATGCCCCACTCTGTCTCGGCAGCCATCCATCCGAGGAAGGTGTACCATGAGAGCTCATTGATCTGCTCCTTCGAGTTGACGAGTGTACCCAGCATCCACGAGTCGTTGGCGGTGTTGAATCCAGTAGTAGGGTCGCTCCATTCAGCTTCGGTGAGTGGATGGTAGCCGTCCGAAGCAAGTGCTTTCTGTGCATAGTGAGCAGCCTTGGCATAGCAGTCGGCAGCCGAATTGATGCCAAGCTTGTCGTAGCCGTCGTCGGCACTCTCAGCCTCAATCTGCTTCTGCAGGTCGGCGGCACTCTGCTCGAATCGCGAAGCCATCTCAAGCCACAGTCGGGTCTTCAGTCCGTAGATGACGCTGCGGTCCATATACGCCTTGATAGAGCGTGTATAGCCGGCGAGACATTCCTCGGCACGGTTGAGGTCGGTCATAATGAAGCGATACATGGTGTAGAAGGGAGCACACGGATTGTTGTAGAGGTCTTGCGTGGGAGTGGTCTCCTTCACTATAGGCACGGTGACGCCGTAGCTGCCGAGCGTCGTAGCCTCATCGTCGAGCGCCTTCACACCCGTCTTCTTGTACTCGAAGAGACGTGCAAGGTCAAGATAGAGCATGGCACGATAGCCGTAGCCCTGACCCAGATACTGCTTGGCAACTTCATTGCCGCCATTGACGGCCTGATTGCCGATGCTGATGACGTTGTTGGCGTTCTTGATGAAGTTGTAATAGTAGAAGTAAGAGTAATAGTAGGCATAGCGCAGCGACGAGCCGTCCTCGGTATATATCCAGTAGTTGTAGCCGTTGTCGCTCATGGGGAAGTCGGCACACAGCAGGTCGCGCATGTACATCTGGCAGGGATAGCCCCAGTCCTGGGTATAATAGGTAGAGCCGAAGGTGTTCCATGTGACGAGAAACGAGGGCAGCGAGTTGGCAAGATACTGCAGCGACTTGCTGTTGGAGGCTATCTGTCCGGGCACAGCCATGTCCTTAGGCGTAGTCTCGTCGATGCACGCCGTGTTGCAGCAAAGCGTCAGTGCAGCAACCGATGCGAGCAGCGTGTTCTTTATATATCTTTTCATGATTGTATGCTTTTAGAGGTTATACGTATTGAATATACCTTAATATAGATTAGAACTGCACGGTTATGCCGCCAGTGAAGGTGCGCACCTGAGCGTAAGAACTCTCAGACGATGAGCCCCAGAAACTGCTGCGCGGGTCGAATCCCTTGCGCTTGCTCAGATAGCAGAGGTTCTCGCCCGATGCATATACACGCACATTGGTGAGTCCGAGCTTGGCAATGAGCTGCTTGGGCAGTGTGTAGCCTATGTTGATGTTCTGCAGAGTGAGCGTAGAAGCATTGGTGAGGAATCGGTCGGACGTTCCGTTGCAGCTGGTGTCGTTGTCCTTGACAGCATACTGGAAGCGCGGAATCTGACTGCCGGTGTTGGTCTCCGACCATGCCTTGAGCACATCCTTGTGCAGCGAGAATCCGGTATTGCCCGACGATGGGTTGCCCATGAGTGCCTGGTAGCCGTAGTCCATAGCCTTGCCGCCGATAGAATAGTTCATGGTGACCGAGAGGTCGAAACCGTAGAGGCTCAACGTGGTGCTGAGTCCGCCATACAGTGTTGGGTCGGCCGAACCGCAGTTGAAGTAAGACGCCGACGTATTGGTAGTGGTGGTAGAGAGCTCGCCGGTCTGTGCGTCTCTGACATACCACATCGACTGTCCCTCATCGTTCACTCCGGCGTACTTCTTCAGACGGAATGTGTGCAGAGGCAGACCCTCGCCAATGAAGTACGGGTCGCTTACGTAGCCATAGTTGCCTTCAAGCTCGCTACCCTTCTTGTCGGGATGCAGCTTGGTCACCTTGTTCTTGTAGTGTGTAGCGTTGAGATTGATCATCCAGTTGATGTCCTTGGTGCGGATGGGATTGAAGTGGAGGTCGAACTCCACACCCTGGTTCACCATATCGCCTACGTTGTCGTACGAACCTGAATAGCCGCCCGAGAATGGCACATTGACAAAGCAGAGCATGTCGGTGGTCTTGCGGTGGAAGTATTCCACGCTACCCGTGATGCGGCGCTTGAGCAGTTCGAACTCAAAGCCCATGTTGAAGTTGGAGTTGGTCTCCCATGTGATGTTGGGGTTGCCCACGGTGTTCTGCACGAATGCCACCTCGCCGTTGAAGTTGCTGAGATAGTAGGTGTCGGTGTAACGATAGTCGCCGATGGCATCGTTGCCCTGCTGTCCCCACGAAGCCTTCAGCTTGAGCATGTCAATCCACGACGACTTGAACCACGACTCCTTGGACAGTATCCATGCGCCACCGAACGAGTAGAAGTCGCCCCAGCGATGGTCGGGATGGAAGCGTGACGAAGCGTCGCGACGATAGGACATCTGTGCAAAGTAGCGTCCGTCGTAGTCGTACATCAAGCGCGAGAAGTAGCCCTCGGTGTTGTAGTCGCTCGACGAGCCGCCGTTGTGCATCTCCTTCACAGAAGCGTCGAGTTCGGGAGCGTCGAAATAAGAGAACATCTGCTGGCGCGAACCGAAGAGGTAGTTGTACTTGTACTTATAGTTCTCGTGGCCGAGCATGATGGTGGCGTTGTGCTTGCCGAACGAGCGTGTATAATTGGCTATCTGCTGGAAGTTGAGCGTGAATGTCTGATAGTTGGTCTTGTCCACCTCGCCGCCAGGCACGGTAGTCACGGTGTTGCCGTAGAACGACTGTGTGGTAGAAGTGTTTTTCCATTCGTTGTTGGTAACAGTGCCGTTGACGGTAAACTTCAGTCCTTCAATCGGAGTGATGTCGGCAAAGCCGTTGAGGGTCATCACGTTGGCGAAGGTAGTGTTGGCATTGAGCGAGTTGGTCTGGAGCACGTTGCGTGCCGGCTCAAGATTCGACGGACGGTTCATGCCGGCATTCTCGCCAGCTCCGTAGTCGTACATGCGTCCGTGCTCGTCGCGCATGATATTGCCGTCGCCGTCGCGCAGATAGACGGGATAGATAGGCGCAAAGCGTGTGCTTATGTCGAAGAGCGACTGCGAGCCGTCGCCTACGTCGTGCTGGTCGGTGTGTGTATAGTTCATGTTGGCACCAAGCTTGAGCCACTTCTTAGCCTGATAGTCGGCCTTGATGCGTGCGGTGTAGCGCTCGAAGTCGGAGCAATATACCACACCCTCATTCTTCAGATAGCCGAGCGATGCGTAGAAGTTCATCTTCTCGGTGCCGCCCGTGATGTTGAGGTTGTACTCCTGGCGCAGTCCGGTGCGGAACGCCTCGTCAACCCAGTTGTCGGGTGTAAGCGTATAGAACTTGCCGCCATAATATACGCGGTTGCCCAGCGTGGCATGGGGGTTCATACGGCCGTTGGTGCCGATGAGATACTGGCCGTCGGGAACAGAATAAACGAGATAGCCCAGTCCGCCCTTGTCGCCGGTGAGTCCAAGGGTGCTGTTGGCTGTGGCATGGGCGTCGAAAGCCGACATGCCCTTGTCGCGTACGTTATAATTATACAGAGCCTTGTAGTAAGCCTCGTAGTATTGTGCGGGGTTGGTAATGCGGTCGTAATCGACCGTGGCACGATTGTTGGCACCCCACTTTGCATCGAAAGTGATGGTGGCACGTTCGCGCGAACCACGCTTGGTGGTAATCATAATGACACCGTTAGCACCGCGCGCTCCGTATAGTGCGTTTGATGCGGCGTCCTTAAGCACGGTAATGTTAGCTACGTCGTTAGGGTTAAGGTTGTTCCATCCGCCGTCGTAGGGTGCGCCGTCCACAATAATGAGTGGCGACGTGCCGGCATTGATCGAGCCGAATCCGCGAATGGCAAACGACGGTGTGGCTGTAGGCGAACCGCTCGTATTGGTCATCTGTACACCTGCCACCTCGCCCTGCAGTCCGCTGAACACATTGGTGAGCTGCTTCTTCTCAAGAATGTCGCTCTTTACTACTCCAGCCGAACCGGTGAACGACGATTTCTTCTGCTGGCCGAATGCCACTACCAATACGTCGTCGAGCTGCTGCTGTGTAGAATGCAAGCTGATGCGCATTCCGGCTTGTGCCTTGGCTGTCTGCGACTCCATACCAACGTATGTCACTACAATCTCGGTTCCGCGCTTCACTCCGTTGGGCAGTGTGAACTTGCCGTCGATGTCGGTGACAACACCTTGCTTCACTCCCTTCACCTTAACCTGGGCACCAATGACGGGCTCGCCATTCTCGTCGACGACCGTTCCGCTGTATGTGCCACTCGATTGCGCCATGGCTTGGGCTGACGCTGCAAGTAACGCAGATGCTAAAATTACTCGTGCTTTCATAACATTATGCTTTTCAAATTTCCAAAAAAGGCACATATACTAATAACATGTGCCTTATGTTTATACTCTAATTATAGATGCAAATTTATGAAATTTATATAAAATTACAAATAAAAATTCGGACTTTTTTCAACACTTTTGTGTTAAATTGATATTCTGCAAAAGAAAATAAAATCAGAATAACACAAACAACATAATATCACATTACAATCTGTTATTCTGTTAACATTAACAGACGACACAAAAACAACAATTATTGGATATTTTAATAATAAAGTAAAAAAAACAGCGGAGAGCCTGCGCACTCCGCTGCAATAAGTCTAACACAACAATAATAATGTTAGTATACTTGCAATTCTCTCACCACATCATCCACAATATATCCGTCGCTCATCAAATACAACAATGAGCGTTCGTCGTGAAGCAAATCACACGTTCGGCTATTCTGAAATATGTCAAATGCTCTTTCAGGCGAAACATCAAGACGTTGGGCAAGCAATACACACACTCGTCCTATCTTCATCCATAGTTGAGAATCTCTAAGCATAGTCGTCCTCCTTTCTTGCTAAATCATTAAGTGGTTCGGCTTTTATAAAACGTAAGCATTTATCAAGCAAAGACTGAGATATTATACAGATATCTTGCACGTGGCATTTTGCTGTATAAAATCCATATCAAGTTCATACACATTCAGCCATTGTGGCAACCCCATATTTACGATACGTGTAGCCCAACTAACAGCTTGTTTCCTTATATCAGTAACATAAAATCCTTTGCCGAAATCAAGATTATCCCGACCTATTAGGCATAGTGGATTTTCGACTATGCATGTCGCACCATGATAAACCTTACGCATACTTTTATACATTTAACTTTTAGCCTCAAGCCTGTGCAAAGCCGTAAGCAAATCCTCTACAACATATTCCATGCTTTGGGTATGTAAAGGATCAAGCCGAGTGGTCAGCCCATGCATCAGACCCACTTTACGCAGCCGTTGATACATCTCCCTACGACTACATCCTTCAGCCTTCGCCGTGGCATCAACGCACATTGCAGCGAAAGCCAATGTCTGCTGTACTTCTGCTATATTCATAGCTGTATATACTTCTATTATTAATTTTTTATTTATAGGAGTTTTCTGCAAATATAAACAAAAAAATCGAGATATGATACGTTCGTAAAAATATAAATTCTTCTATATAGTCAATCTCTTGCTGTTGTGTAGTGCGCCAGAAATAACTTTCAGCAGTATTTGCCTTAGGTCTTCTTCCTTGGTAAGCCCCAGTTTCTTGCGTATATGTATACGCACGGTACTGATGTTGTTTGTATTCTTATTCATAATCGAGGCAATCTCCACAATGGTTTTGCCACCGATGATTAGCCGGCAAACCTCCTGCTCGGTTGGTGTCAGCGTTGGCAGCACAGCTGCTATGTCGGCTCGCTGCATGTGTCGCTGTGCGATGCGTTGTTCCACAGCCCTTATGAGGTTAGCCTCGGTATGCTCATCAAGATGGTCGAAGAAGTTGCTTATGCTCTTATTGTCCATTCCCCCTCGTCCCAACTTAAGGTAGACAAGCAGTTCTGTTTTAGTTATATTGAAAGAGGCAAGCAGTTGGTTGAGTGTTGTGTTGTAGTTGTCGTTCTCGCGTTGCATGCCACTTATGCCCCGCCTTATTAGTTCGCCCAACATACACGTGAAAATCTCCACAATTACAAATATCGCCACCGTCTGTTGGCTAATGCTTTCATCGTTGTATACGAAAGCAAAAATAAGTGTAGTGATGCTTATTATTGCTGTCGCTATGGGTGTGTACCTTACGGCAGCCATGACAAGATATATGATAAGTGCGAGCGATATTATTTGGTTGAACACTATTGTGTCGACGAATCCTGCAGGCTGCTCTACTGCTGCATACACGATGCGTGCGCTTTCAGCCAACTGCATCATTATGCCGAATGTTGATATAGCCACGTTAAGTCGCAAGCATTTTATAAGAAACAAAGCCAATATAGCAGTCGTTGCCCCCCATGTAACAGCCGAAATGATATACAGCGTAGTATCACAGCGCCCTAATAGTCCTGCCAAGTGCATAGGCACACCCATAATAACAACAGATATGCTGAGCACCATAAACGTGATGAGACACAGCCTTTGTTGCCAGTTATTGCTGCGAATATTGAGGAATGTGGAGATGCGTTGTTTCATATTTTCTTTCATTGCATTTGTGTCTTAGTCATACACAAAGTTAGCCTTTTTTAGTGATTTTATGCCTTTTTACCCCACTTTTATACCCTTATTACGTCTTTTTACGGTAGTTGATTTTTGGTTGTGTGGTTTTTTAAAACTAATTTCGTTAACGATATTATAAAAACTTTACAACAATCATGATGAAATTCTTACTCTCTAAACACTCTCGCAGCGTATTTATATTTGCGTTGCTCTCGCTATTTATGTGTATGGCAGGTGCTGGCAAGGTGTCTGCCAAAGAACGCAACCCAATTGTCAAAATCGACAATACGTCCTATACAGGCAGTGGCACGGAGGTGACGCTTAAGTTATGGATGTTCAACGCCTATTATCATATAAACATTAGAGATTACTGTGCCCGCTTTACTGGTGACGTGAATCTCTACATCGACGACAAAGAGGTAGTAAAACTTAACAATATCTGGCCTTCGATAGCTAATGCCAAAAACACATCCCCCGTTAAAGTTCCTACCGATAAATCTATAGATATTAATCTTGATGGCACAAACGTAGGCACGGCACTATTCAACAATCTTCAGAATGGACAGACATGTCCATACAACAGCGACAAGACAGAAAAGCTATGGTATACCGTCGATCTTAAGCTCTCTTTCAACAAGTCATTCTCCTATTATGGCCATAAGATTACGGTGAAGGGCAAATGGCAAGACAAGAGTAGCGGTTCTTTAGTAGAAAAGGACGTGGCTCTCGACAACGACATCAACGGCTTCGTTCGTCCTGTCAATTTGAAGGCACAGCCTTCTGGCTCCAACATGGTGTTCTCGTGGGAGCAGGAGGGCTATAATCCGTCGGCGTCTACCGACGGCAAGTGGATTGTATACAAGCGCGAAGGCGACAATAATGTCAAGTTGGGCGAAGTGGCTGCCAATGAGCACTCACTCAGCTTAGAGAAGAAGCAGTATAGCTGCTCGAATGGTTACATTATGACATTTCTCCCCAATGTATGTGAGGGGGAAGAGACTGTTTGCGGTCTTACAACTACGTTTACTGCCACTGAGCATCAGATTAACGATGATGATATATGTCAAATGTGCGGACATAGTTTCTTCCGTTACCAAACATCCGATGGCAATAAGGTGGATATATCAAACAAATATTTTGGTGCCAAGGTTGTGTCGCATGAGGTTGTTGATGATAAGTGCGTGATAGAGTTTGACGCTCCGATTACGAAAATTCCCGAACAAGCATTCCGTGGAAAAAATCTTACAGGAAACCTTGTCATACCTAATTCGGTAACAGAGATTGGCTATCTGGCTTTCGCAGGATGTACTGGATTCAAGGGAAATTTGACTATACCAAACTCAGTAACAACTATTGGAAAGTCGGCTTTCGCAGGATGTACTGGATTCAAGGGATATTTAACTATACCAAACTCTGTAACAACTATTGGAAAGTCGGCTTTCTATAATTGTTCTGGATTAACGGGAGAGTTGAAAATACCAAACTCTGTAACAACTATTGGAGAGTCGGCTTTCGAAAATTGTACTGGATTCACGGGAAATTTAACTATACCAAACTCTGTAACAACTATTGGAATTTCGGCTTTCGCAGGATGTACTGGATTCACAGGAAATTTGACTATACCAAACTCTGTAACAACTATTGGATATTCGGCTTTCGAAAATTGTACTGGATTCACGGGGATTTTGACTATACCAAACTCTGTAACAACTATTGAAAATAAGGCTTTCGCTGGATGTACTGGGTTCATGGGAAATTTGACTATACCAAACTCTGTAACAACTATTGGATATTCGGCTTTCGCAAGATGTACTGGATTCACGGGAAATTTGACAATTCCGAACTCTGTAACAACTATTGGAGAGTCGGCTTTCGAAAATTGTACTGGATTCACGGGAGATTTGTCATTACCTAAATCATTGGAAGTAGTTCGTTTTAGATCTTTTCATAACTGTAATAATATTAAAACTATCAAATTCCAGTCGTTGCCTACGATAGAAATTCAAGGAATAGGTATTCGAAAGACGAAGATAGTAAGTCTTAGCGACGACTCATATATTAGCGACAAGGCAAGTGGCAAAGTTGACGCCATATCCTACACCCGCCAGATGTCGAACGACTGGGGCACACTCGTATTGCCTTACTCCTTGACGCTGACTGGCAGCGAGCCTTACAGTCTGTATGCCATCGAAAAGATTGATGGCGAGGAACTTGTATTAAAGCAACTTAATGGCGAAGTGGCAGCAGGAACTCCATGCGTGGTAAAGAGCAACAGCACACAATCAGAACTGACATTTGGTGCTAATAATACTAAGTTGAATATGGCAATAACTACAACCACCGTAGGCGGCATGACATTCCGCGGCACTTACTGGACTGAGGAAGTCAACAGCGGATATGTGATATCAAAGGACTGCTTCTGGAATGTAGAGGAACTGAAGAAGTCAGAATTGGTGAATGGTGTCAAGGTTTATCCGTTCCGCGCTTGGCTCGACGGCACTTCTGCCAACGCCCCTGCCCAACTCAGCATGCGCATCGACGGCTCTGCTACTGGCATCGACGCTATTGATGCCCTCAACGATGCCGAGGCAGAATACTACGACCTCAGCGGCAAGCGTCTCAACGCACCACAACGCGGCGTGAACATCGTGCGCATGAAGTCGGGAAAAACTAAGAAGATAATCATTAAATAACAGAACATATGACTATCTATAGGAGGGCGTGCAAAATAGGAGTTAGAGGAAGTTAAGAAGAAGTTAATCCATCTACGATGGATGGAAGTTAACAGACAAATGCTTTATTTTCAGCAATTTATACATATGTCCGCTAACTTCTGTTAACTTCGGGCGAAGCCCAAACTTCTGTTAACTTCAATTTTGACACACCCTCCACTCAATCTACTGTAGGTAATTGACTTTTGACACACCACCATATACCGTAAGCAGTAGCCGACTCATCATTACACCACCCAATCCATCCAATTGTCTGGCGTAATGACAGCTGTCTCCTTTACATCATATTCAGTAAGGAATGAAGAAGGGAATTGGGTATTGGCGCGACGCGGATTCCACTTCATCTCAAAGACAGTAAACTGACCGTCACACTCTTCTATATAGTCAATCTCCTGCTGCTGAGTAGTGCGCCAGAAATAGCTGTTGGCATAACGACCCGAATATTGGTTAGCTTTAATACGCTCGCTTATGATGAAGTTCTCCCACAATGCTCCAGTATCTTGACGCAAAGATAAGGGCGCGAAATTCTGAAGAATGGCGTTGCGTATACCATTATCATAGAAGTATATCTTTTTGCCCTTTTTCAATTCGGTGCGCAGATTGCGATTGAAACCATTCAACCTGAACACTATATAACACTTCTCAAGCAAGTCAATATATTTCTCTACGGTCTTATTGTCGGTGCCTATGGTCTGTGCAAGTTCATTATACGAAACCTCGCTACACACCTGCAGGGCAAGAGCCGTGAGCAATTTGCCAAGCAATACCGGACGGCGCACGCTCTCAAGCGAAAGCAAATCCTTATAAAGATAGCTGCCAGCAAGGTTAGCAAGCAATTCTTTTGCATCGTCTGCATGATTTATAATGTCGGGATATGAGCCATAAACAAGGCGTTGGTCAAGAGTTTGCTTCACTCCCAATAGTCCTTGACTGTTCTATATCTCTGCCGTTGATATTGGATAGAGATGATATTCAAACTTGCGTCCGGTAAGAGGCTCATTGAGACGATCTTGCAATTCGAACGACGAAGAACCGGTAACGAGCAACTGCACCGTAGGAAAATTGTCGGTGATTCGCTTTAACGTCATACCGATATTCTCCACTCGCTGTGCCTCGTCAATGACCACTATCTTATTGTCAGCGATAAGAAGACGCAGTTCTGAAGTGTTGATATTGGTGAGCATGTCCTTCACTTCAGGCTCGTCACAATTCAACAGCAAAGTCTTGCAATTCTGCTTTTCAAGAATCATTCTGAAAAGCGTACTTTTGCCCACCTGCCGCGCTCCTATAACGATGATTGCCTTGCCTGCAAACATATGCGACTCTATCTTTTGCTGTAACTGTCGTTCTATCATAGATGTATGGATTGTTTGTCGAGGCAAAGATAAGAAAAAAACAGTCTAATCCCAAAATTCATACTAACTTTTGGGATTATAATCCCAAAAATCATATATAATTTTGGGATTAGGATACAAAATCAACATTTTATAACTACGGAACATCGTACTCCCGTCCGACGCTACTTTAATTTTACAGTACAGCTGCTATTCTACGTACATTGGCAAGCTTATCCATAAAAGCACTATCCTTACGTACTTTCTGTATATTATATCGCATTTGCAGCTTTAACAAGGGTTCTGCATTCACTCCAAGAGCAGCCTCAAACAGCAATGCTGTTTTCTCGGTAAGCGGTCGATGCTCATTAAGAATCTCATTGAGCGCAGAATAAGCTATGCCCATATCCTTTGCCAACTGACACTGGGAAATGCCTCTATACTCTATCTCATCCTTAAGTATCGCACCTGGATGTGTAGGAAAAGCTGGAGTAATGTTGTTAGCAACCATATCCGATGAAATGTTTACTTTGCTCATAGTTATATCATTTATAATGATTTGACAATTCTATTATATTACATATTGTAGCAATAGTCTTACCTTCTTCTGTTTCTTCTTCGAATTCTATACGGTATTGGTCGTTCACTCTAACAGAAGAGAGTCCTTCTTTATTACCAGACAAATGCTCATAGTTCAAAGAGTTGTACTTGTTGAGTCCAAGAACATTATCCTCTCCTACCATAAGATCAATAACTCTTATATATCTTTTTATTATCTGAGGTTGAAAGCGGTGCTTTTTATCCGCTTTTCCTGTTTGATAAAGATCACGCAAGTATGTTTCTTTGAAAATAATTTCCATTGAGTTTTTTTATATTATTGCAAAGATAGATATAATTATTTTTCTTCACAAATTTTGTGAAGAAAAACTACACTTTTTTACGATGCAAATATCGTACTGGCAGTAAAAAAGTGTTACAAATAAAAAATCGATTCTAGAGATTGCGGAAGGGGATTTTATGCGTTTTTGAGGTGACAATGATCTGCTGATTCTCCATTCTGGGCTTCTTTGCACTCCAAAAGGACTACTATTGCTATGCAACTGTAGCCCTTTTGAGAGGTAAATGAACTACAGTTGCATTGCAAAAGTGGTCCTTTTGAAACAAAAGGGAGCGTTTTTTCATCGTGAAATATTACGTCACGGCGCTACAATCCATGTAACTCTCTGTATATAAGCAACATAACAAAAACCGCTCAAAACTCGAGAATTTCGCGCACAAGGATTTCCTTGTGCGTTCAACTCGCAGTTTTGAGCGGTTAGAAATGCAAATATTGTATTGGGGCAAAGCAGAATTTTGAATTTTGAGTTTTGAATTTTGAGTTGGTCGCCTACGGCGATTTTGAATTATTGAATTATGAATTTTCAATACTAATCATAACTCTAAACTCTCAACTTTCAACTCTCAACTAATTACAGCTCTGCCTTGTGCAGCTGTGCCAACAGTTTCACGCTCTGACAATGCAGATCGATATGGCGCTGGAGCTTCTCATAGATGCTGTTTATCTCTACGTAATAGACGAGGGCGGTGATTTCGCCCTGCTGCAAGGCTTTGCCGAAGAGCGTGAGCGACTCCTGCAGGAGCTTAACGTCGCTGTGGTCGATGACCTGCTGAAGACCCTGCAACTGCTCGTAGTTGGTGCGCATTGAGGCTTCTGCCTCGTGCTTGGCTTGCGACAATTGCAGCTCGGCGCTCTCGCGGCGCTGGCGTGCTGCCTTGACATTACTACTGTTGGTGTAGAGGGGGAAGCTCACGCCTACGAGAAAACCGTTGATGCCCTCGCCACGCTCGGTGTTGCGACGATAGCCGAAGGAGATGTTGGGCAACCACTCGTTCTTCTGCACCTTAAGATTCAGGTCGGCTGCACGGAGTGCTGTTTGTGCCACTGCCACATCGGCATCCGACGCAAGAGCCAAGGCGCGGTAGGACTCGAAGTCGGCTATGGGCTGATAATGGGGCAGCACGGTGTCGGTAACGTCAACGGGCTTGCCTCCGTTGAGCTGCTTAAGCTGCTGCAGAAGGGCCATGCGGTCACCCTGCGCCTCGCTGACGAGGGTGCGCACCTCCATACAGTCGAGCTTCACCTTGTTCAGCTCAAGGGCGTTGGCGTCGCCTGCCTCCATACGCTTGTTGTACATACTGAGCAGCGTCTCGCTGTTGGCAAGACGCTCGCGCAGCATGGCGAGGGTCTGGTTGGCACGGATAATGTCGATGCAGAGGAGCTGAGCTTGCAGGAGTATGTCGCGACGCTGCTTGGCGAGGAGCTGATTGCCTACGCTCTGCTGCATCTTAGCCTGCTTGTTGCGGGCGGCATACTTGGTAGGGAAGTCAATCTCCTGGCTCACTACAAGCTCGCTCTCGGCTACGCCGGAGTAGCCCTTGGTGAAGAACGGGCTGTACTCTACAGACGGTCCGCTGAGCGTATTGGATGCCTTGATGTCGAGCACATCGGCTTGATTGTCGTGGGCGAGAGCCTGGAGGGTGAGGTTGTTGGCTGCTACTTGCTTGAGCACATCGCCAACGGTGTCGGCAAGGGCTGCGCTAAACGTGCTGAATGCCACGATTGTGGCGATTAGATATCTTTTCATATATAATAGGTACGATGAATGCGTTGAGTAATGTTGAACTGATTAGTCCGCCGAGTATCACCTTTGCCATGGGCGACTGAATCTCGTTGCCGGGCAAATCGCCGCCAAGTGCCAACGGAACGAGGGCAAGGGCGGAGGTGAGAGCGGTCATGAGGATTGGATTAAGACGCGAGAGCGAGCCTTCGACGATGGCGTCGCGTATACTCTTGTGTTCCTCGGTGCGCAGACGCTTGTACTCGGTGATGAGCAGCATTCCGTTGCGCGTGGCTATACCGAAGAGCGAGATGAAGCCTATTACGGCTGGTATGCTCACCTCGCCCGTGGTCATTACAATGGCAAAGATGCCGCCGATGAGCGCCAAGGGAAGGTTGAGGAGTATGACGCCTGCCTCCATGGCGTTGCGGAACTGCATGAAGAGAAGGCAGAAGATGACTACGATGGCGAGGATGCAGGTGAGATAGAGCACGCGGCTGGCGCTCTCCTGGCTCTCAAACTGTCCGCCGTACTCGATGTGATAGCCCTCGGGCAACTGCACTTTCTCGCCTACGGCTGCCTTGATGTCGGCCACTACGTCGCTCAGTGCACGGCCGCTGGTGTTGGCTGAGATTACTATCTTGCGCTGCACGTTCTCGCGGTTGATGGTGTTTGGTCCGGCGCTCGATATGATGTCGGCAACGTCGCTCAACGGAACCTTACGTCCGTCTTGCGTGTCGATGATGAGGTCTTTTATGTCGTCATACTTGTCGGCTTTCACAACGAGATTGAAGGCACGTCCGGCTTCGTACACCTGCGACACGGTTTCGCCAGCGAGGTTGACGGCAAGGAACTCGTTGAACTCAGGCAGGGTGATGCCGTTGCGCACGAGCAACTCACGACGCGGCACTATCTTCAGCTCGGGACGCTCTATCTGCTGCTCTACGTTGAGGTCGGCAATGCCATCGATGTCCTGGCAGGCACTCTTTATCTGATTGCCTATGGTGAACATACGGTTGAGGTCGGTGCCGAACAGCTTGATGGCTATGCTCGCCTGAGTACCAGAGAGCATGGCATCGATGCGGTGAGAGATGGGCTGACCTATCTCGATGTTGGCTCCGGCAAGCACGGAGAGACGTTTGCGCACGTCGTTGAGCACTTCTTCATGGCTGCGGTCTTTTAGTGCGAATGGTGCTTCTATCTCGCTGACGTTGACGCCAAGGGCATGTTCGTCAAGCTCGGCGCGTCCGGTCTTGCGCGCTACGGTCTTGATCTCGGGCACTTGCAGCAACAATCGCTCGGCACGTGCACCTATAGAGTCGCTCTCTTCGAGCGAGATGCCGGGCAGCGAGGATATATTTATGGTGAAAGAGCCTTCGTTGAACTTGGGCAGAAAGCTGCTTCCCAGACAGAAGAAGATGCCTATGGCTACGGCAAACAGCGCTGCTGTACCTACGATGACCTTGCGTGTGTTGGCGAGAACCCACAGCAATGCACGCTCGTAATACTTCTTCAGCCACACAGCAAGGAAGGCTTCCTTGGGCATCTCGCCTTTGCTCTTGCCGAGCAGGTAGCTACAGAGCACGGGAGTAAGCGTGAGGGCTACGAGGGTTGAGGCAAAGAGGGCTGTGACGAAGGCTATGCCGAGGGGGATGAGCATACGGCCTTCCATGCCGCTGAGGAAGAAGAGAGGGGCGAAGCTTACCACAATGATGAGCGTAGAATTGAGTATAGGCATACGCACTTCGCGCGAAGCGTTGAACACGAGTTCAAGTATCGGCACGCGGTCGACCTCGGGCAGCTCACGGTTCTGGCGTATATGCTTGTACACGTTCTCCACATCTACTATAGCATCGTCGACGAGTGAGCCGATGGCAATGGCAAGTCCGCCGAGTGTCATGGTGTTGATGCTGATGCCAAGGGCATTGAGCACTATCATCGCTACGAGGAACGAGAGGGGTATGGTGACGAGCGAGATGACCGTGGTGCGCACGTTGGCGAGGAAGAGCATAAGGATTATCACGACGAAGATGGCGCCCTCGATGAGCGACTTCTGTACGTTGTCGATACTGCTCTCGATGAAATCGGACTGACGGAAGATGTCGGTGGAGATGTGGACGTCTGCGGGCAGCGACTTCTGAAGGTCGGCAAGGGCAAAATCGAGCTGCTTGGTGAGGTCGATGGTGCTGGTGTTGGGCTGCTTGGTGACGGTAAGGAGCACGGCAGACTGGGCTCGCTCGCTGCCTACACCGAGTTTGGGCGACTGGTTGCCCACCTTTATGTCGGCTACATCGGCAAGGGTGATGACGCTCTCGCCGTTCTTCTTGACGATACATGTGCCCAACTTCTCTACATCGTTGGTAGAAGTGATGCCACGGATGATGTACTCGTTGCCATAATCGTAGCGCACGCCACCGTTGGTGTTGACGTTCATGCCACGGGTAGAAGCCATGATGTCGGAGAGCGAAACACCGAAGTGCTTCATCTTGCCCGGACTTACGAGTATCTGATATTCCTTGATGTCGCCACCATGTACGCTTACCTGAGCCACGCCTCCGGTAGAAAGCAGGCGCGGACGTATCACCCAGTCGGCATAAGTACGAAGGTCTTGCTGCGAGGTGTGCTTGCTGGTGAGGCTCACGATGAGCACCTCGCCAAGTATGGACGACTGCGGACCGAGCACTGGAGCACTCACTCCGGATGGCATCTGCTCGCCTACGGCTGCAAGCTTTTCGCTCACTATCTGTCGGGCAAGATATATGTCGGTGCCCCAATCAAACTCTACCCATACCACGGAGAAACCGTTGGTAGACTGCGAACGGACACGACGCACACCAGTACTGCCGTTGACGGCGGTCTCGATAGGGAATGTGACGAGCTGCTCCACTTCCTCTGTTGCCATGCCACCGGCTTCGGTCATGATGACTACGGTAGGCGCATTGAGGTCGGGGAACACGTCGACATCGGTCTTGCTGGTGGAATATAGGCCGGCTATGACAAGCAGCACCGACGCCACCAACACGAGGATTCTGTTCTCAAGCGAGAAGCGTATTATCTTATTCAGCATAGTTATTAGTGATTATGATTATGCGCTGGGATAGCGTTTGAAGCTGAGGCCAATCTTACTTGCATAGCGCCCTTTGTGACAACACGGTCGCCCTTTTTCACTCCGGTGAGTATCTCTACACGCTCACCGTCGCTCTCGCCAAGCGTGACTTCCTGCTTGCGGTAGCCTTCGGCATCTATCTGGATGTAGACAAAGTGGATGCCTTGCTCCTCGGTGAGGGCTGTAAGGGGCAGCGTGATGACATTGGGACGGTCCTGGGTGATGAGATAAATCTCGGCATAAGACCCCTGCACTACGTCGCCAGTGTTGTTGAACTCGAAGATGACGGGGATGTATGAGTTGTTAACCTCAGCCGAACGACCGTACGACTGTATGTGTCCACCCATATCGGTGATGTCGTAGAGGCGGTTGCTGTAGCTGGTGCGGAACTTGGCACAACGTATCTTGTTGACCTCGCCAAAGTGGCGTTCGGACACTTCGGCACGCAGATAAAGATGCTTGTTTTGCGTGATTATGGCAAGAGGCTGACCTGCCTCGACGTAATCACCGCCGTTAACGAGACATTGCTTGACATATCCGCCACGCGGAGCAGACACAGCTACCCCACCCTCGCTGCGTGTTCGCTTCATACTTGTATATGTGAGCTTGGCTGCTTCGTATTCGGCCTTGGCAACAGCAAGGTCTTTCTCGCTTATTATCTTGTCCTTGATGAGTATCTTGGCACGTGTATAATCGCGCTCAGCACGCTCGTAGTCGATGCGCGAACGTTGTACGGGGTCGCCGTCGGCAAGCTGCATTCCGGCTGAAGTAATGGAGAAAAGCGTTGTTCCGGCAGCTACCTTCAAGCCCTCACTGACGTGGTTCTTGTACTGCACACGTCCGCTTATGGTGGCTACAACGGTGGTTTCATCGCACGATGCCGACATCACCTTGCCACTGGTATGAATGACACCATGGAACACTCCGGGCTTCACCTCCTCCACCTTGACGCCTGCTGCACGCGCTTTGTCGGGCGAGAGGATTATCTCGTCGGTGTGAGCGCCCTTGGCATCATGGCCCTCTTCCTCGGAGTCGTGGTCGTGGTGCTCTGTTTCCTCGGCATGCTCATGGTCATGGTCGTGATCGAGATGGTCATGGGACTTGCCTCCGCAAGCGACCATTCCCGCCACGAAGACTACTGATAATAGGTAATAAGAAAATCTTTTAAGCATATTTCATTAAGTGTTTATTACAAAGATAAATAGTCAGTTGCAAAGATAAGGAATAAGATATGCAACTATGTTGCAAACGAATAGAAAAATGCTTGGATATATGATAAAAAAAAAAAGCGGATGCGCCGCACTTCTGAGAGTGCTTCGCATCCGCTTTGTTTTATTTGTTGTTGACTAATTAGTCAGCAAGCTTAGCCTTGATGAACTCGCGGTTGAGGCGAGCGATGTTGGCGATAGACTCGT
>URQS01000010.1 GCA_900550035.1 uncultured Prevotella sp.
TTCAAGGTCTAACGACTTTGGAGACCTTTTTTTATGTATCTATATTTTCCTTCACCTACGCTATATATTCTGAAGCGTACATCCTGCTATTTAGTTTTGTCTATGAACTACTATGGACTTGTTTGTAAAATAAAAATCCATTAACTTTGTCATCATAAAACTATAACAATTATAATTTAAAAAAATGAAAAACGTAGTAATAAAACTTTTCTTTGTTGCAGTTCTAAGTGTGCTCGCAACTTCTCATGCTTTTAGTCAGTCAAATCAGCAAGCTAAAGAAACCGAGGGAATCAAATCAAGCCAAGTTATAGAAGAGATGCCAATGTTTCCTGGTGGTGAAAAAGCTTTAGTGACTTACCTTAAAGAGAATCTTAAATATCCAACAGTTCCTGCAGAAAATGGAATTCAAGGTAGGGTAATAGTATTGTTTAAAGTCGAGGCTGATGGTAGCCTCACCGACGTGCGAATAGGAGGTAGTGTTGACCCTTCTATTGACAGAGAAGCATTACGTCTTGTAAAGGCTATGCCCAAATGGATACCAGGTAAGCAGGATGGAAAGCCTGTGCCAGTGAAGTTTCAAGTACCAATTACTTTCAGATTAAATTAATTAATTTAACTTTCGCAAGTTCAGAGAATTAATAAAATAGTCTTTATTTCTATATTTTGGCGTTAAAGTAATCTGTTTCATTTTGACGAAACGATTACTTTAACGCCCTAACTGTTTTTATAGACTGTCTTGTTCTTACAATTTTCATTTGTGAACCATTATGGACTTGTACAAGTCGTAAATATCTGATAACTTTGTTCCTTACTTAATGATATTTTTATGATATGGGAGCTATATTTCTGATTATTCTTATAGGATTATTCTTGTTCGTGATCCTTGGCCTATTAGGTTGGGGAGTTCAGTTATTGGGTTTTATAGGAAGTTTTTTAGGCGGGGGAATCACTGGTTGTCTCGGCTGTCTCGGTAGATTCATTTGGTTTATCTTTGCTGCCATAGTTATTATTATTCTTGTTTGTTCTGTCTTATAGAATACACTCTTACCTAATAACCTTTAAATAAAGACTTATATTATGATATATTGCAAAAAGTGTGGCGCAATGCTACAATCAGGAATGAAGTTTTGTACAAAGTGCGGACAACCAGTCGACTTGCAACCTCAGGCTCCTCAGCAACCGATGGCGCCCCAACCCATACGTCCTCAAGCACCGTTTATGCCACAACGACCGATGCAACCACAACGACCGATTATGCCTCAGCGCCCGATTCAACCTCAGCGACCGGTTATGCCACAAGCCCCTACTCCGCAAGCTCCACAAGCCAATAAGGGAATGTTCACCAATACCGTTCGCTCTGTGGCTAACGCTCTGACCGGCGGTGCGCTCAATCGTCAGATAGCCGAAGAGCAGCGTCAAGCCGTCAATCAGCAAGTTGCTGAAGGACGTGCCGAAATACGCGAGGCAAGAAATGCGCAGCAGCAGGCTGAACAGGCACAGATGGCAGCCGAACGTGAGGCAGAGCGTAGTCGCGACCGTCGCAGTATGGAGGCAGTAGATGGTGTTGACGTGGTGCGCGGCAGAACCATCTGGAACATTCAGCCGGGCGAGATAGCACGCAAGATAAGCGAGCGCGAACTTGACGAGATAGAGAAACTCAAGGGAATAATAGTACAGGAGGGTTGCACAGCCATCATCTTTGCTAATGGTGAGCTGGTTTCAACACTTTCGGCAGGTGCCTACCTATTCTATAAGTCGTTGGAAGAGGAGCAGGCAGCCATCAAGGCGGCTGTAGAGAAGGCAGAGAAAGACATGGCTGAAGCCGAAAAGCGTGAGCGCGACCGCAAACGTCAAGCTCAGCCTACATTCCGCGAACTTGGTGTCGTGGGCGAAGTGGGCAGAGGATTCAGTTGGCTCGGTCGTATCATCTTCGGCGAGAAGAAGGGTGAGCAGAAGGAGAAAGCCAAGAAGCGTCAGCTTAATTATGCACGCATCTTAGCCCGCATCACCCAGCCACCTATCTTATCAGTTTATCTGGTCAGCAACCGTTTCATCACGCTCACATTCGGCGGAGCTATGAATGAGGAAGGCGAACTTGCCTTCCGTCCCTATAACATACCGATGGGCATGCACGATGTGCAGATAGGCGTGTCGCTCCAGATGAGCGTCAATGACATCCATACCTTTGCCACCAATTATCTTGCCGACCGCAACAGCGTCACCACAAGAGAACTGCAGCAGATGCTCAACGGCTCTGTTGAGACCTTGTTGCGACAGGAGCTGCGCAATCAGAACTACGAACAAGGCGGATTGACCGTCGACATGGTCAACGCTCTGAAAGAACATATACGTCAGACCATCGATCAGCAGGTGTATGGCATAGAATGCACTCAGGTGCTGAACATCACCGACAACAATAAGGACTTTGAGCGTTTCCGTCAGGTGGAACGCCAACTATATAATACGGAGAAGGAACTCGACTACATGCACCGCACGGGCGAATTTCGCAACCGTATGGAGGTGGAGGCTAACGCACAACAGATAGCTTCGGCTAAGAATGCTGAGGAACTGCGCCACGCTCTCCAGAAACTCAATATGGACCAGCTTCTGCATGACGACGAGCTTGACCAGTTTGTCCATATGCTTGAAAGCCAGAAGCGCATACGTGAGGCAAAGACCGAGGAGGAAGAGTTTGAGGCTTTGGAAGACCTTCGCCGCAATCGACTCGTGAAGCAGGAGGAGATGGAGGTGCTCGAAGACGAACTTGCACACAAGCGAATCCCGCGTGAGGAGATAACGGAGATAATGCGCATACAGAGTCAGCAGAACATCGACGCTGCACGACTTAAGGCAGAATGGGCTCTCGACGACTCGCGCACCGACCATGACTGGGAACGCGAAGACTTGGAGCGCCGCCGCAACTGGGGCATCGAAGACGAAGAGCGTGAGCGCCAGTGGATGCAGGAGGAAAAGGAATACAACCGCCAGCGTGACCGCAAGACCCAAGAAGACGACTACGACTTCAAGCAACTCATGCGCCAGCGCGAAATGGATAAGGAAGACCATCTGCTCGCTCGCAACGAGAAACTGGAGGACGACCGCCTTGCTTACGAGCGCAACCGTCAGGAGAAGATGGACGACGACCTGCTGGAAGCCAATCGTCACCAACGTCAGATGGACAAGCTGCAGCATATGGCGCAGATGCAGGCTCAGATTGACCAGCAGAAGTATCAGCACGAAGAGACAGTAGCCACGATACAAAGCAACGAGCAGATCAATCGCGACAACCAGTTTGCCAATATGACGGCAGAACAGATACGTGCAGCACAGCTCTCTCACCTCACCGCAGACGCACAAGTGGCAATGGCTAACGCCTACAATGGCGCTAAGGAAGCCGAAGCCTTGCGGAAGACCGCTGCCGAGAAGGAAGCCATGATGCAGCAGATGCTACAGATGCAGCAGCAGAACAGCAACGCGCAGATGGAGGCAATGATGAAGATGGCTGGCATGATAAAGGATACTGCCACGGGCATCAGCGGAGCACAGCAAAGCCAGCAACAGCAGCGCATAAGCCAGCTGGAAGCCGACAACCGCCGACAGCAGGAACGCGTAGACCATACTCAGGATGTGGCAATAAACAATATCTCGCAGGTTAGCTCGGCAGCCGCCAACAACCTGAACGCCTTTAACGGAGGAATAGGCGGCAATGCAGCCAGTCAGCAAGCTCCTCTGCAGACTGCTCCACAAGAAGCAGCTCCTCAGCAGGACTTGATAGAATGTCAATGCTACAACTGCGGACACACCATCCGCATAGCGCAAGGCACACCATGCTGCCCTGACTGTGGTGCTCCGTTCCAATGGTAAAAACTAAAAATCAGAAAAGACAATGAGCGACATAAAACTTGATGGCGACGCGGCTGTGGTAGGCGGAATACATACCGACTCGCACAACACGCAAAACAACTATACCACCACGACCAACACCACCAACAACAGTACGGTGAACAACAAGACCGTGTATGAGGCACAGAAGACGCAGACTGAGATTTATCAGCAAAACGAACGTCTCTTTCTCGAAGCCGTGCAGGAACGTCTGGTGGACGGCAAGCTGGACAATCTGCGTCTGGCTGAGCTGAATCAGCTGAGCATACAATGGCAAATAGCTCCTATGCGTGCCTCGCAGATAATCGACCAAGTGCGCCGCAACATCAGCGTGATGCAAGGCAGCAAGGGCAACGAGTTCTTGGCAGAGCAGACACTTAACGAGGTGTTTAATGCCATACAGACCAACCATACGGACATACTGCAACGCAAGTTTAATGGTCTGGAGCAGTTGGCTCGTGTGATGACGGCCGACAACAACATCCAGTTCTACTATCATCTGCTGCTTGCCTCGATGTATCCCGACAAGTGCGCCCTTGCCTTCTTCGGTTCGCGCACCGACAACTACTGGCAACTCTTTTGGGCGCATGTGGCATTCATCAAGACAGGCAACGTGGACAATGCCACCGTGCTCCTGCCAAGAATGGGCGGCTTCGGCTGTCCGCAAGGCGACATTGCCCTGCTGATGGCTCTCGACAATCTTGCCGACTATCACAAAAACGGCAAGCAGGACTACTACCGACAGCAGACCCTGCAATATCTCGACCAAGCCGTGCAGAACGGAATGAGCGAGCCTTTGGGTGCTCTGTGGTACGCCGTGAAGGAGAAGCTTGAGGACAAGCCACAGCCCAAAGAATGGTATCAGTTCTATTGCGACACCACCCTTGCCGAGCTAAAACCCAAGGAGAAAAGCAATATGGCTGTGCCTCCGCAGATGCCAACGCCTCCACCCATGCCGAAGTTTAATGCGCAGAACGTGAAGCTTAATCAGATGCGCGGTTTCAATGCTCTGCAAGCTGCCAACAATATGGGATTGGGAATCGCTACTCCGCCTCCCATGCCGGGAGCATCAGCCGTACCGCCGATGCCGGGACAAAGCAAGTCGGCTCCGCAGCCCGCAGCCGATGCCTTGGAAGCCCGTTACGGCATAATCCTCACCAACGCCAATGCTTTGGCAAGAAAATACGGCTGCAGCACTCAGGACGTGTATGATGTCTTCAACGACTTCATACAGAACGCCTACGACCAGCAGATGTACTGGACATTCCTCGACATTGCCCAATACGGAATGGACTCTGCCAACGAGCCTCCGTCATGGATAGAATGCAACGAGGCGGTGTCGCGCTGCATAGCCGAAAACAAGCTGACAGCAGGTGCCGACTTGCATCTGTTTATAATAGGTGGCGACGACGTCATTCCTATTCCGCGTGTGGAAGACCCGTGGCAGTATGGCAGCGAACGAATACCCACCGACACATGCTACGCCTTTGAAGGCACCTACATCGTGGACCTGCTGGACAACCGCGACTCCGACTTCACCGTAGGATGCGCCCGAAACAATGTGGCTCGACTGCCGCTGGAAGACGGAAAACTCAGTACGGACATACGCAGCGACCTCGGTGCTTACTTCAATATCAGCGGTATGTACGGCGACGGAATACCCGTAGGCAATGTGTTGATGATAAGCAATCGCGACTGGATTCCTGCCAGCTGCACGATGACCCAGCACCTTCCGCTACTTTACAACAACGACGACCCTGAACTCATACGCAACGGAATGTACATCAGTCCTAAGCTGCTGACGCAAGACGCCGAAAGCCTCGGCATCTACTGCAAGTCTCTGGACAATGCCGACATGCTGATGTTCAATCTGCATGGTGCCGACGCAAAGGGAATGTGCGGATTCTATAGCGAGGCAGAAGCCTTCAATCCTTCGCTTCTCAGCCATGGCAAGGCAAGGGTGTTCAACACCGTGGCATGCTTCGGTGCACGATATGCCGGTTATGATCGCAACGACTCGATGTTGCTCAGCGCCCTCTATGGAGGAGGCGTATTGCTCTATACCGGTTCGCTCGTGTCAGTGCCTATGTTCAGCAACGGGGAGAACGACGAGGTGCGTGAGCTGATACTCAATCCGGGTACGGGCAGCGAGGTGCTTATGCGCCTTTATCCTCTCTATCAGTTTAAGGGTATGACGGGAGGCAAGGCCCTGCTGCAAGCCAAGTGCGACTACTTCAATATGTGCCGCAATATAGAGGACGACTGCTTCTCTATGAGCACAGCCTTGATGTTCTGCCTCTATGGCAACCCGATGCTTAATGTGCGACGCAGCGACCACGTCATTGAGTCGGCTTTGCGTAACGATGCCATGCCGCCTGCCGCAGTAAAGGCTGACGGAATGCCGCTCAAGAAGACCATGCGCCAGCGACTGATGCAGAAAGACGTGAACAGCCAGTCGCTCATCGACCAGATACGCGGATATGTGGACGACAATCTGAACGCCATCCGAACGATGGTGGAACAGCATCTCTATCGGCAGTTGGGACTGAACCCGCAGACGCTGGACAGCATCGACCAATTCAGCCGACCCACCATCGACGGCAACTACGAGATGGGCTACTCATTCAACTATCATGACCCTAACCGACAGTATGGTGCCGACACCTTTGTGGAGGTGGATGCGAAGGGCAAGACAAAGAGAATTTACACAACTAAAAAATAATTAAAAACTGAAATAATATTTTATGGGATTCTTTGGTTTTAAGTCTTCCCGCGAAGTGGAAGAAGAAAAGAGACAGGCAGCGGAAGAGGCTGCAAGAAGAGTGGAGCAGACCAATCTGACCAACCTCAGCAATCTGAGCAAGGGCAGTCAGGTGAACTTTGCCATTCCTTACTTCGACGTGTTCGACCCGCGTCTGCAAGACTATGGTGTGCCAGTGGCTGTACACGGTGCCATTGTCTATGCCATTGAGGATATGGACCTCTTCCATAGCGTTAACCGCAACGAGGCTTACAGCGACGAAACCTTTAAGAACAAGCTTCGTGGTCAGCTCACCAAGTTCATCAAGAGCGTGGTGGTGAATGCTCCTATAGACGCTCAGATTCCGGTGGTTCAGATTGAGCGCAAGATTATGGAGATAAGCGAGCTAGTGCAGCAGCGTGTAATGCCGCAGGTGGAGAAGCTCTTCGGCATCACCATTCGCAGCCTCGACATCACGAGCATCAACATCGACAAGGAGAGCCGTGGCTATCGCGAGTTGAAAGCCCTTACTGCCGACCTTGAGAAGGAGCGCATGATGGCTCAGCACAATGCTCAAATCTCTAACTTCAACCTCAACAACGACCTGCAGCAGGATATGCTCCGCAAGCAGTCGTCGCTTAATCTGGACGCTATGGGCAGAAAGCAGGAGCTCGACCTCGGCGGTCAGGAGGAACTGCAGCGCATGAACCTTGAGAACCAGCGCGAGACAATGCGCATTCAGCGTGAGGAGATGCAGCGTGCCTCTCGCCTACAGACCGAGCAGACCTTTATGGGTGCTCACCAAGCCAACCTCAATGCTGGTATGCTGAACAACGCTATGGACAACGGTATCAATGCCTTCCGTCAGCAGCCTATGGGCGGTGGTATGGGTCAGATGGGTGGCGTTCCGCAGATGCCGGGCATGGGTGGTGCGCCGCAGATGCCAGGTAAGGGAGCCAATGTTCCTCAGGTGCAATACTTCATCGGCATAAACGGTCAGCAGTATGGTCCGTGTGACTGGAACAAACTGCAGCAGCTCGTTCAGCAAGGTCAGCTCACCCAGCAGTCGTACGTATGGAAGAACGGCATGGCGCAATGGGAATTTGCTGGCAACGTAGCAGAACTCGCCCCGTTGTTCCAAGGCACAGCTCCGCAGATGCCGGGAATGCCGCCGCAGATGCCGGGGATGTAAAGAATAAGAGAAGTAAAAAAAGAATTATTGACATATTAAAAAGCGCAATTATGTTTTCAAAAGAATTAGAAGCATTGATAAATGCCTCACTTGAAGATGGTGTTCTTGAGGAATATGAGAAGGCAGCTATTGTGAAGCGTGCCAAATCAGAAGGTGTAGATATCACAGAGTTGGAAATCTACATCAACTCTATTTTGCAGAAACGCAAGAGAGAGCACGACTTGGTTGAAGATGCCAAGCAAGAGAAGATTGACCAAAGGAAGAGAGAGGCATTTGGCAGAGTATGCCCTAACTGTGGCAGACAAGTTCCTCCTATGACCTTGAAGTGTGAGTGTGGGTATGAATTCACAGAAGCAAGTACGGTTTCGTCGATACAAAAATTGTCAGATAAATTACTATCTGTAACCATAACTGATGAAGATAGCAGTGAGATAAGACATGCAGAAAATAAGCAAGTTATGAGAGCTAAAATTCTTACCAATAAGAAGGTTGATATAATCGCCTCTTTCCCAGTTCCTAACACAAAAGAAGATATTATTGAATTTTTGGCCATTTCAATAGTTGGAGCAAATAAGAAATTGGGATTTTTTGAAGTAAAAAGAAATTTTTATATACTTATTTCTGTCGTTTGTGCCATTATTCTAATTAAAAGCCTAATTGTCGGCTTAAGTGGTGATACTCTGACAGCTACTGGAATAGTAGTAGGTTCTGGTGTTATACTTGGTGCTTTTTGCACATTGTATCTTGAGTCAAAATCTTATTCTGAAGAAAAGATGAAAAAAGCTTGGCGTGAAAAATTTGATGAAGTAATGCTAAAAGCAAGAAGTCTGCGTGGTGACCCTGATTTCACGCAACAACTTAACTACTACGAAAATCTTTTGGATGAGTAATAGTGGCTATGGTTACCGTTTCATAGATAACAATAGTTTTAGAAGTATTAAGACAATAATAACTCAATAAAAAAAACAATTATGTTTTCAAAAGAATTAGAAGCATTGATAAATGCCTCACTTGAAGATGGTGTTCTTGAGGAATATGAGAAGGCAGCTATTGTGAAGCGTGCCAAATCAGAAGGTGTAGATATCACAGAGTTGGAAATCTACATCAACTCTATTTTGCAGAAACGCAAGAGAGAGCACGACTTGGTTGAAGATGCCAAGCAAGAGAAGATTGACCAAAGGAAGAGAGAGGCATTTGGCAGAGTATGCCCTAACTGTGGCAGACAGATTCCTCCTATGACTTTGAAGTGTGAGTGTGGGTATGAATTCACGCAGCAAAGAACAATCTCTTCCATCCAACTTCTTTCAGAAAAGTTAAGCAATGTCACCTTAACAAAAGCTGAAGAAAGAGAGATTGAAGAAGCAGCTTCTACTGATCAAATTGCAAAGAGAGAGACATTCATTGTCAATAAGAAAATAGATATAATATCTATATTCCCAGTTCCTAATACCAAAGAAGATATCATAGAATTCCTTTCTCTGGCAATAGCAGGAGCAAACAAGAAACTGGGCTTTATGGATATAAAAACTAATTGCTATAAAGCAGTAGCAATTGCGGGTATTATTATACCTGTGGTTGGTTGGTTGATTGGTGCAGTTTTTCTGATGACAAAATCTTTTGCTGAAGAAAAATTGAAGAAGGCTTGGCGTGAGAAATTTGAGCAAGTATTGCTCAAAGGACGTAGCCTGAGAGGTGATGCAGAATTCACGCAACAACTTGACTATTACGAAAGCCTATTAGAAGAGTAATGGATTCAGGAATTATCATTTCATTAATACTTGGCTTCGCAAGTATAGTTAGTTCTATTTGTTTTGGCTTCATTCCAGGATTACGTAGAAGTAAAATAGAAAGATTAGAAAAGAAGGTCAACACTTTAGCACAAGATATAGACTCTTTCTATGCCATAGAGCAATCTCTGCTAGAGCAACTTTCAGCAGTTACTGGGAAAAATAGCAAAACGATAAAGGAAAATACTAGAAAGCAAGTAAAGATAGAAAAAGGAAGAGCACTAAGTTCTTATGCTTGTCCAAGCGGAATTGCTTCTTATTTATAAACAAGGCGATGTCGTAAACAAGTACGACATCGTCTTAAAAACTATAACGAAGAATTATGAAAACATTTGTAGACAATTTAAAAAACAATCCAATCTTCCAGCTTTCCTTGTCGTCCAAGGAGTTGTTTCACAGCAACTTCTTGGCATGGTTGGCAGAAGACGACAATACCCGTTGTGTGTTCAATAAAGTAATGCAAACATGGCTGGACGACAAGAACTGGGAGTATAAGCCTAACGAGATGGAAGTGAAACGTGAATATAATCATTTTGATTTTTGCGTTTGCGACAAACTTTCTATTGACGGCAACGATGTAACTGGAAATGTGCAGGTGGTTCTTGAAAACAAGTTCAAGAGCATAGCATATACGGATCAGCTTGTGGACTATAAGGATAGAACAAAGACTCTTAATGAGGAAGGTTATAAGAACAAATATAAGGCAGAAGAAGCCAACAATGGTAAAATTCTCCCCAGAGGTTGGAGAGACGAGGTGGAACATCCAAATACAAAGTACATCTTGCTGACTTTGGCTGATAATTTCTTAGACAAAGACGAAATCCAAAGCTTAGGATGGAAGATTGTTACATACGCAGAGTATGCAAAGCTTTTAAGAACTGTTGTTGGCGAATTGAAAGATGACGAGATAAAGGGGAATAAGGCCTTCTATGTTGAACTCATCGCGCAATATTGCAATTTCATAGAGAAGTTTTCAGAGCATATCAACGAATGCTTAGACAATGTCAAAGAAGACAATTACTGGGATATCCTCAAGAATGATGACTTTACGGCTGTGCGCTGCAATGATATTTGGCAGAAAGTGGTGATGCATAAATATGCCCAAGAACTCTTCAAGCTTACTCAAGAGAAATTCCCAAATACTAAGATTGTTTTTGACGACAAAGACTCTTGGAATGAAGAAAGCGACCGCCCTTTGATGATTCGCGTAGCATATTTCCGCAACGAGGCTCTGGTTGAGCTGAAATACTTATTAAATAATGGTGTTGTCTTCTGCGTCCAGCAACAAGGAGATAATGGCCTTAGTATTGGTATGGTGGTAAAAGAGGAAGAAACGATTAAAAAAGCTGTCAGAAAACAGGACAAGGGCAAATGGAATGCAAGCATCAAGAAACTTGTTGCCCAAAAGAAACTTGACGAAATAATAACCGGCGACACATTCAACTCTTTCCAGTCAGAAGGATCGTGCGGATATTACTATATTCATAATTCTGAGAAGCTTAACATTGGCGACACATTAAAGCTTATGGTGGAGCTTATGAATAAGGCAAAAGCAATATAATAACAGAGAACAATGATAACAAAATAATCAATAATTATGATTAGTAAAGACAATAATTCTATTACATTCACTTCCAAGACCTTCCATTGGTGGCCATTTAGTTTTACAGATAGTCACTATCCTGGTATTTGGAGAGGTTTTGTAGAGCAAAACAACATCACTCTGACAGACACAGATATTACTGTGTCTTACACTAAAGACAGAATAGGTGAGTATAGTTTGCCTGTAAAAGACCTGGAGTACTGTATCAAGGAGAAGAAAATCTTCAGTTTCAGACTCCCGTGGTTCTGTCTTGGCAATACAAGAGTGTCTATTGGTATTGGAAAAGAAGACAATAGTGGCTGGAATGGTGGCAATGTGTCTTATGACAGATTCTATGTGGACTTTGATGAATATGACGATTTCATTGATGCCCTTGCAACAAAGGATCCAGTTTGTTTCTCAGAAGAATCTGAGATGTTGAAGACAAAAGCCCGCTGGTATCGTATTGACAAGCTGTTGAGCGGTAACCGCAATACACTCTGGATGAATCCTGAGCATATAATATCGTCAGAGGACATCAAAAGTGGATGGTGTGTGAAGACCAAAGAAATAAAATACTTTTTCACACGAGGCGTTATATTCAATAACTTGTACGTCGGATCAGAGAAGAACATCCGTCTCAGTAATGTTAAGAATGATGATGTAAGAGCCGCTCGAAAGTTTATTAAGAATCATGGAGGCAACATCGCTGATGGTGCAGAAGTAACCTACAACGACCGCTTTACGCCCAGCGTAATATTCAGTCCGTCGTTATGGTTCACCCATTCTTCCATTGGCTTTACAGACAAGGGCATTGTGTTTCATCAGAAGACCTTCAAGACCGAGGATGACATCTTCCTGCCTTACGACAAGGTGAACATCGCCACTTATGAGAGTAAGATGTATTGGATGTTTACCAAACAGTTCACTATCTATGGCGAGCAGAACATCATGCCGAGCAGACGATACGCAAAATTAGATGTTGATGAAATAAAAAAGAAGTTGGAAGACGCCGGTGTGAAGGAATTGGATGGCGCTACATATTCACCTTCTTATCACTCATCTTGGTTCGGAGTGTTGTTAAGCATCATAACACTCTCTATCTACCATTGGCTTATAGTGGCTGCGAAAAAGTTAAGCTCGCGCAACTCGTTGGTTATCGGTGACGACCGAATAGCATGGAACGGAACGATTTATGGCTTCACTGCATTCAAGAGTGGTTACAAGAGAGAGATTCTCAAGAACCTTTCAACTCTCGTGTTGGAGGGAAAAGACGTTCGTGACGTTGTCTATCTGAAGAAACATTGGTATCATCTTTGGGGACATATGTTTATTTGGGCACATCCCCAAAATATTCGTGTTCTCGAGGGTGAGGCAAGCCAGGATTCAGTAGACTATGACTTGGAAATCAAAAAAATCTGGTCGTGGAATGTCAAGAAGGCAATTTCTCAGCTTGAGGACAAGGGCTTTGTTCTGGAAGAGGATGCGCATAAGTTCTACAAAGATTGGTGTAAGCATTATCTGTTAGAAAAATATAAATAGCCCGACTCCTTGCATTTTATCATAAGTGTAAGAGTTTAGACAATTATGACCGAGCCTGCTTTTGTGAAGTGGGTTCGGTCTTTATCAATGACAAAAAACAAAATATGAAGAAGATAAAGAATAAAAGGACGAATGGCAATAGGAGCCTGAAGGAAGAAATGACGCTTCGCCAAGCTCACGATTGCAGCATCCGCAACAAGCAGCAGTTGGAGCAGTCGAAGCTATGCGGCTGCTTTAGCTGCTGCGAGATATTCCCGCCATCCGAAATCACGGACTACATCTCCGACGAAGAACCTACAGCCGAATGTCCCTACTGCCACATCGACGCTGTAATTGGCGATGCCTCGGGCTTCCCTATCACCGAGGAGTTCTTGAGGAAAATGATGCATAGATGGTTTTGGTGAAAAGAAGGATGGCAAGATAAAGATGTGTAGAATTTAATAAATAAGTAAAAATTTCAATAGAAAACTAATGGAAAGTTAGTTTTCTATTGAAATTTTTACTATTTTTGTCGCAACATGAGCAATATTCTAACCACATTAGGCAATATTCCAGTTACTTCTTCGGTCATAGCTTCGCTTTATCCCGATGTAAAGACTAAGTTTGCTAAAGTAGCACAACTGGAAAGGGCGGGTGAAATCATCCGCCTTAGGCGAAACTTGTTTGTCGTAAACCCGGAAGAAACAGGTCTTCCTCTATCTTCAGGATTAATAGCCAACCATTTGTTAGCACCATCTTATGTTTCTATGCAAACAGCGTTGCGTTATTATGGATTAATACCAGAGGCGGTATATACAATCCAATCAATGACGTTTAAGGCAGCAAAGGAGTTCAATACTCCAGTGGGCAATTATTGCTACTATCATATTTCAAGAGAAACTTATCCTATAGGTATCACTCAAATAAAAGAGGGAAATAGTGTTTATATAATGGCTACTCCAGAAAAGGCGTTATGTGATTTAATAGCCAATCAACCTGGAATCAATTTGAGATATAAAAAGGAAGCCTTAGAGTTTTTGGAGGAAAATCTAAGATTTGATATGGATAAGTTCTGTCAATTCAATCCGGAAATATTCCTTGCATACGCAAAAAACGGAAAGAAGTCAACATCAATACTTACCATTCTAAAACTTTTACAACATGAATGATATCTACCAAAATATGCTATCTGCTTACGATCTGTCCACAGACCAATCTAAAAGAAATGCGACATTCGAGGTTAATCAGCAAATTATTCTTGCAGGTTTATACCAAGGTGGCTTTTTTGATAAGGCTGCATTTTATGGTGGAACTTGTCTACGCATCTTTCACGGATTAGAGCGCTTTAGCGAAGATATGGACTTCTCCTTGTTGGTCAAAGATGATAACTTCGACTTCACGCAATACTTCCAACCCATCATAGATGAGTTTGAAGCCATAGGAAGAAAAGTTGACATCAAAAAGAAGGATAAAAAGAACTTTGGAAAGGTTGAGTCTGCATTTCTGAAAGACACTACCGATGTTTATGACATTTCTTTCCAGACAGAAAAATCAATCAAAATAAAGATTGAAGTAGATACCAATCCACCACTCAATTTTGCCACAGAACAAAAACTTCTTATGGAGCCTCGCTCTTTCATGACCAGATGTTTTACGCTTGCAGATTTATTTGCAGGCAAAATGCATGCATTGGTATATCGAGCATGGAAAAACAGAGTAAAGGGTCGAGACTGGTATGACTTTGAATGGTATGTTCGAAATAGAATACCTCTAGATTTTAAACATCTACAAGAAAGAATCAAGGAATTTAATGGCTGTGAAAAAACACAAGAAGAATTCATTACAGACTTAGAACAAAGATTAAGTTCGGCAGACATCAAACAGGTAAAAGCTGATGTTATGCCATTTCTAAAGAATACAAGAGAAATGTCCATTTGGTCGAATGAATACTTCTTGCAATTGGCAAAAATGATTAAGTTTGAATAATTAAAAGATATAATAGGCAATATTAACGATGAATCATTTATTCATTGTGAACTATTGTGAACTTGTCGTATTCACATAAATTGTGTAATTTTGCAAAACTATTATAATACGGCAATTGCAAAACTTGAAATCTATGATAATAAATAAGTTGTTGAATAAGTGCTTATACATTGCTGTTGTCAATATCTTTCTGTTGGCTTGCTCTTCGGGAGCAGAAAACGGTGTGGACGATGAGCCTACACCTCCGCAACCCGAAAAACCAACAGTGCGTATACCCATTGGCATCAGCACCTATATAACTCGTGTCACCGAAACTGCGTTTGAGAGTGGCGACCGGATAGGACTTTATGTTGTGAATCGTAACGATGACGGTTCGCATAATGACCTAAAGCCTTCGGGCAATTATGTTGACAATATGCGCTATACATATTCTTACAATACTTGGACTCCCGACGAGACAGTGTATTGGAAGGATGACAAGACGTGTGCCGATTTTTATTTGTATTATCCTTATCAGGCAGCACACATTAACGAGAACCCTGTGGTGTTTAAAGTAGAAGCTGATCAAAGCAATGTCAACTCTTATAAGAATTCCGATGTCATCATTGGTTCTACGTTAAATGTGGCGCCAAGCCAGACAACTGTCCACATTGCGTCAAAGCATGTGATGAGTAGGGTGGTGATAGCCTTGAAGCCAGGCGAAGGATTTACCGATGCTTCGCTGGCAGCTTCAGATGTTAAGGTGACGCTTAACATACCAGCCGTAAGTGCCAACATAGACCTTGCAACGGGCAAGGTGAAACCTATTATGAATTATGATGGTGAGTCATTGACTATGACTCCGATGACACCATACAAGGACGGCAATGTCTATCGTGCCATTGTGGTGCCGCAGCAAGTAGCGCAGACCAATCTGATAAATGTGAATGTGGACGGACGTGACTTCGTGTTTTCCAAGGCTTTCGATTTTGAAAGTGGCAAAAGCTATACGTTCAATGTCACACTTGCCAAGAAAAGCAGCGGCTTGAACGCCACCATAACCGGATGGGACTCAGACGGCGTGGACTATGGTGGAACGGCTACTGAGGAATAATCTGTATTTTATTGATTACTGTTGCATGATAAGGAAACACATAAACTTTCTTATATATATTGCCATAACTATATGTGTGGTGTTGTGTGCTGGTTGCGCTGAAGGACTGTTCGGCGCTGACGGCACACAGCACCACGCCCAGCGTATTGAGCTATCAGGCGAGATAGACCAGGTGGCTGTGACGCGTGTCAACGACGGCGGCTTTTGCAACGGTGACGGAATGGGCATCTACATTGTTGATTATAATGCCGACATACCAGGCACGCTGCAGCAGAGCGGCAACCATGCCGACAATGTATGCTACACTTACGATGAAGCCAACCGTAAATGGAATTCTGATTATGACGTTTACTGGAAGGACTTCCATACCCATATAGACGTATATGGCTACTATCCATACGCCCACCCTAAAAGCGTCGACAACTATACTTTTAATGTGCAGCGCGACCAACATAATGTCACTGCCGACGGCAAGATGGGCGGCTATGAAGCGAGCGACTTCCTTTGGGGCAAGTTGAACGACGTAGCACCCACCAGTGCCGCTTTGCGTCTGCTGCTGAGACACCGTATGTCGAGTGCCTGCGTGAAACTGCTCAAGGGCGATGGCTTCACCGATAGCGAATGGGAAGGCATGGATAAGACAGTGCTTGTCACAAATCTGGCGCGTAAGGCAAGCATAAATATGACGGACGGAACCGTGAAAGTGGCAGGTGATGTGGAGTCATCGCCTACCATTCCCTCGCAAGTGAACGATGAATGGCGTGCCATAGTAGTGCCTCAGACTGTTCCGGCTGGTACAACACTCTTCAACATCACCATAGGTGGCGCACCGTACAAGTTCGCTAAGAACGAGGCGTTTACCTATGTGTCGGGCAAGATGATGAAGTTCAACATCAGAGTGGACAAGCCCGAGGGTACTGGCAAGTATCGTCTCACGCTTGTAAGCGAAAGCATTGCCCCTTGGGAAAATGATCTACAGAGCCATGACGCCACGGCTACTGAGTATGTTGTTATCAACTCCACTGCCGGACATCTTAAGGACTCGATAGTCGCTTCGCATAAGGATATTGCCATGGTGAAACGCATGAAGGTGACCGGCACCATTAACGTGTATGATTTTATAATTATGCGCGACAGCATGCCAAAGCTTACGGCTCTAAATCTAAAGGATGTAAGAATCAAAAGAGTATACAATTATACAGTAGGAGGTGTTGAGTATTGGACTGATTATGCTGAAGATGATGTATTGCCTTTTAATAGTTTCACTGGTAAAAGAACGCTGACAAGCTTTGTGTTTCCTGACGTTCTTAATCGTATTGATGTAGGCGCTTTTGCCGGCGCTGGTCTGAAGGGTTCTCTCAATATTCCCGAAGGTGTGGTAGAGATAGGTCCAGGGGCTTTTATAGACAATGACTTTACTGGTATCTTGACATTACCTTCCACATTGAAGAAAATAGGCGATAGTGCTTTTTCAGAGTGTTGTTTTATATGCCCATTGAACTTGCCGGATGGAATTGAAGAAATCGAATCTAGATGTTTTTATAATTGCCGGTATCTGTATGGCAAGCTGATATTGCCAAGCCATCTGAAGAAGTTGGGTTCATCCGCATTCGCTAAATGTTCTGGCTTGAAAGGAGATCTTGTGATTCCTAAATCTTTGACAGTAATACCCTCATACGCTTTTGAAGAATGCGGATTAGGAGGTAGATTACACTTGCATGATGGTATCACTACTATAGGAAATGGTGCATTTGGTCATAACGGATTTAAAGGCGAACTTGATTTGCCGAAGAGTCTTACAGAACTTGGAGGTAACAACTTCTGGGGAAATTATTTCTCAGGAAGCCTGAAGATACCCAAGGGATTGACAAACATTTCAGAAGAAGCTTTTTCAAATTGCACTTTCGAAGGAGAGGTGGAGATACCTGAGGGTATTACGTATATCCATAAAAGAGCATTTATAGCAAGTGAAAATCTGCAAAAGGTTATCTTGCCAAGCAGTCTTGAGTTTATAGATGAGTATGCCTTCTGGTATTGCAAATCGCTTCGCGTAATTGAATGTAAGAGCACCGTTCCTCCAGTAGTGAATAGCACAGCTTTCGATAAAGTTCCATTAGAAGATCTCACTGTTATAGTGCCTAAGTCTGCTTTAAATGACTATAAGTCGTCAAATTTCTGGTCGGGTTTATTATTAAAAACTGTCGAATGATAAGAAAACACATAAACTGTCTTATATACATTGCCATAACGGTATGTGTAGTGTTGTGTGCCGGTTGCGCTGACGGACTGTTCGGCGCTGACGGCACACAGCACAGTACCCGTCGTATTGAACTTTCAGGCGAGATAGACCAGGTGTCTGTGACGCGTGTCAACGACGGCGGCTTTTGCGATGGCGACGGAATGGGCATCTACATTGTTGACTACAAGGCTGGCACACCCGGCACGCTACAGCAGAGCGGCAACCGTGCCGACAATGTATGCTACACTTACGATGAAGCCAACCGTAAATGGAATTCTGATTATGACGTTTACTGGAAGGACTTCCATACCCATATAGACGTATATGGCTACTATCCATACGCCCACCCTAAAAGCGTCGACAACTATACTTTTAATGTGCAGCGCGACCAACATAATGTCACTGCCGACGGCAAGATGGGCGGCTATGAAGCGAGCGACTTCCTTTGGGGCAAGTTGAACGACGTAGCACCCACCAGTGCCGCTTTGCGTCTGCTGCTGAGACACCGTATGTCGAGTGCCTGCGTGAAACTGCTCAAGGGCGATGGCTTCACCGATAGCGAATGGGAAGGCATGGACAAGACAGTGCTTGTCACCAACCTGGCGCGTAAGGCAAGCATAAGCATGACAGACGGAACCGTGAAAGTGGCAGGTGACGTGGAGCCGTCGGCTACCATTCCCTCGCAAGTGAACGATGAATGGCGTGCTATCGTAGTGCCTCAGACTGTTCCGGCTGGCACTACACTCTTCAGCATCACCATAGATGGCGCGCCTTACAAATTTGCGAAGAACGAGGCGCTTACCTATGTGTCGGGCAAGATGATGAAGTTTAACATCAGAGTGGACAAGACCGAGGGTCATGGCAAGTATCGTCTCACGCTGGTAAGCGAAAGAATAGCTCCTTGGGAGAACGACCTCCAGAGCCATGACGCCACGGCTACGGAGTATGTCGTTATCAATTCCACAGCCGGATATCTTAAGGACTCGATAGCCGCTTCGCATAAAGATTTTACCAGGGTGAAACGAATGAAGTTGACCGGTACCATCAATGCGTACGATTTCGTATTTATGCGCGACAGTATGCCAAAGCTTACGGCTCTTAACCTAAAGAATGTAAGAATCAAAGGCTTAAACGTAAAAACAGACTTCATCGGATATATGGTAGGAGGTATTATGTATCATGATGGTGAAGCTAAAGATGATGTGTTGCCTCCTTATTGTTTAGGTGATAAGAAAACGCTGACAAGTGTTGTGCTTCCAGACGTTCTTAAGCGTATCGAAAGAAGCGCTTTTACCAGATCAGGGCTGAAGGGTTCTCTCAATATTCCCGAAGGTGTGGTAGAGATTGGCGATAATGCTTTTCTTGACAACGATTTTACCGGTGTTCTGGCATTGCCTTCCACATTGAAGAAGATAGATAGTGGTGCTTTTGCTAATGCTGCTTTTATCTGTCCATTAAATTTGCCAGATGGAATCGAAGAACTTGGTTCTTCTTGTTTCCAATATTGTCGGTATCTGTATGGCAATCTGATATTGCCAAGTCATCTGAAGAAGTTGGGTTCTGGCGCATTCCGTGGTTGTACTGGCTTGAAAGGAGACCTTGTGATTCCTAAATCCTTGACTCGCATTTCCTGGCAGGCTTTCGAATCATGTGGGTTGGGAGGCAGACTACAGTTGCATGATGGCATCACTGTTATAGGTGAATCTGCATTTTATGGAAACGGATTCATTGGCGAACTTGAATTACCAAAGGGTCTTACAGAACTTTATGGTGGAAACTTCGAAGGAAATAATTTCTCAGGAAGCCTGAAGATACCCAAAGGATTGACAAACATTTCAGATGGAGCTTTTTCATATTGCACTTTCGAAGGAGAGGTGGAGATACCTGAGGGTATTATGTGTATTCATAAAAGAACATTTTATAATAGCAAAAATCTTCAAAAGATAATATTGCCAAGCAGTCTTGAGGTAATCGATGTGGGTGCTTTCCAATATTGCGCTTCGCTTCGCGTAGTTGAATGTAAGGGCACCATTCCTCCAGTCGTGAATGAAAGTGCTTTCGATGGAGTTCCATTAGAAGACCTTACTGTTATAGTGCCTAAGTCTGCCTTAAATGACTATAAGTCGTCAGAATCCTGGTCGGGCTTTAAACACATTATTGCAAAATAAAGCAGTAATGCAGGCTGCTGTGAATGGGAGTAACGTAATAATAATAAACAAGACAAAGAATGAAGAATTATATAATAAGGTGGGTTTGCATGAGTGTCGGCATTGTAGGGGCAGCGTTTCTTGCGGCTTGCTCAGATGATGCCAATCCGCAATACAAGGATGCCAAGTCGATGCCGATGACTTTTGTGGTGAAGCATCCGTCGCAGACACGTGCCACGGAAACCGACTTCGAGATAGGCGACCGCATAGGACTGTATGTGGCAAACACAGAAAAGCCAATGGAGTTGGGAGGCAATCTTGCCAACAACGATGTGCTGACCTACGACGGCGACAAGTGGACATCACTCCGTCCCCTCTATTGGGACGACGGCACGTTCAATGTCTATGCCATCTATCCACGCATGGATAAGGTGCTCAGCCTCGACAGTCAGCCTTTCAGCGTGGCTCTCGACCAGAACACCCCGAAGACAGCCACATCGCTTGGTGGCTATGAGGCGAGCGACCTGCTCTTTGCTTCGCAGAAGAGTGTCACAGCGTCGGATTCGCCAGTTAGTCTTTTGTTTCATCACATCATGAGTAAGCTACGCATACGCCTGATAAAGGGCGAGGACTTCGAAGGCGAGCTGCCCACCAAAGCCAAGGTGTATATACACAGCACCATAACCTCTGCCACCGTCGACCTACGCCAAGGCATCGTCACGTACAATCCGAATGTGGCACGCCAGAGCATCATAGCCCATCAGGACGACGAGACCAGCTATTCTGCCATCGTCGTGCCGCAGAACATCACAACACGTATGCCATTCCTTGAAGTGGAGGTAAACGGTGTGAGCTATTTCTATGAGAGCCGATTTAATTATAAACCTGGTGTGGAGAATCTTGTCAACCTTATCATTTCAAAAGACCCCGAGCAGGTGAAGATAGAAATCGGTGGTGAGATAAAGGACTGGCAATAACACTTTCTGAATGAAGAAAATAACGTATGTATTATCAGCCCTTGTGCTGATTCTTTCCTTGTGGGCAGTGGCTTTGTGGGTGCTGCCCATTGGAAAATATAATAATGTGACGACCGAGACGCGCTACGGCACGAGCGAGGGCATGCAGCTTGTGGAGCAGACCATGACCAACGGCGAACGACAGTATGTGGTGGAGGACGCGCGTGGCAACGTGATGTTCCGCATTCCGCTGCGCGGATGTATGCTCGATACGCAGTTTCGTGGCGGTCGTCTGCGCTTCCGCGAATTGTCTACGGGTCGTGAAGGATATGTCGACATGCAGGGCATCGTGGTGTTTACAGCCACGTCAGCCGACCCATCGCAATCGGCAATAACTGCGCCGGAGGGGCAGACGTCTGCCATTGACGGTACGGCGGCGGACGTGCATGGTCAGCAACCTGCTGCGAAAGTCAGCCGTAAGGAGGTACGACTCCCGGCTGTAGACGTGCGCACGATGGCGCACAACAGTCCGTTCTATGCTGAGGCTTCCAAGATAATAAGCGGAAAGCTGGAAGAAACCGACGCCACACGCCGCCGTCAGATACTCAATTACTGCGAGCATCTGCGCACGGCATACACCACGAAGGACATCGACTTCCTACGTCAGGTGTTCAGCAACGACGCGCTCATCATCGTGGGCAACGTAGTACGTCAGTCGAAGGATGAAGCCAAGGTGGGTGCTGACAGCCGTGTGAGCTACGCCCTCCATACCAAGGCCGACTATCTCTCGCGACTCTCCAAGGTGTTCGGCATGAACAAGAAGGTGGACGTGCGCTTCTCCGACTTCCGCATAATGCGCCATCCCACGAAAGACGGCATCTACGGAGTATCGCTGCGCCAGCGCTATAAGAGCGACCGCTATGCCGATGACGGCTGGCTGTTTCTGCTGTGGGACTTCCGCAACGCCTCCATGCCACTCATCCATGTGCGCACGTGGCAGCCGTCGGCAACTGTAAGTGGTAGTGATGGAGTAATTGAAATATCCGACTTTAATTTAGAGTAATATGAAAAGTATAAAGAAGGCATTTGTAAAGTTGTCCTTTACGCTACGTAAAGTTATGCTTTGCGTGGTGTATACTATGATATTGTCGTGTCTGTCGTTGAACGATGCTAAGGCTGCAGCAGTGACAGTTGCATTGGCTGCGCCCGACAGCACCTTTACGGTGGAGAAATTCCGTCAGTTGCCTACCGATGTGAGTGCCTTCATCGATGCCGTACGCGACCTTAACGGCGAGGCATGCGCATTGCTTAAGGTTGTGGCACCAGCTGACTTCGCCTTCTCTTCGCCCCTGGGCATTGTAGAACGTCGCGACAAGGTGGGCGAGATATGGCTTTTCCTACCTAAGGGTACCAAGAGCATAACGCTGAAACATCCCCAATGGGGAGTGCTGCGCGACTATAAGTTTGGCATGAAGCTTGAGAGCCGCATGACCTACGAGATGCGCCTTCGTCTGCCACAGACCGCTGTAGTGGAGAAGCACGACACTATAGTATACACCCAGACCATCGTCGACACCGTAACCGTGGCACCGCCCCGACGCATTGTTCAGCTCCATGCCTTCACGTTGCTCACAGCCTCACTCCATACCGACGGACCCTCGTGGGGCGTAATGGCAGCCTTGATGCGTCGTCATGGTGCTTATGTGCATGTGAGCAGCAATCTGCATTCGTCGCCCACGACGATAGGTTCGTGCAATAGCGACGGCTATCGACCCTCTACCAGCAACACTCCTTATTATACCGGACGCAAGCAGATCTCAGAGTATGCCCTCACCGTGGGGGCCATACACCGTCTGAGCAGCCTGTTCAACATATTCGAAGGTGTGGGCTACGGAAGTAAGACCACTGCATGGCAGCTTGCCGACAGCGAGGGCGGCGGTTGGCTACGCAACGAAGAGTTCAGCCATAAAGGCTTTGCGGCAGAGCTTGGCGTTGTAGCTTCGGTAGGACGATTCAGCTTCAGTGCGTCGGCACTGACCATTGCAGGCAAGCAATGGCAGGGATGTATAGGTGTAGGAATATGCCTTGGAAAGACGGGAATGATAACAAAGCGCAAGTAAAAAAACGTACCGATTATGAATAATCGTATTCTCTATATATTATTGTTGATGGCTGTCGTGACGGTCTGCTCTTGCAGCAGCGACAGTCCGTACAACTTTGAACCTCGCCTCCAGACGCTTCCGGCTACGGACATTAGCCGTACGGAAGCCACGCTGTCGGGCAAGTGTGTCAAGGACAAGGGAGTGGACATGCCCAGTCTTTGGTTCAGTTATGGCAATGACGAGAGCATGTCTGAGAGACAGGAAGTGCAGGCTGATGCCAACGGCAATGTCAGCATGCGTCTCTCTACGCTCACAGCCGGCACCACCTATTATTATATGCTTCATGGCACCAACGGCTCTGCCTCGCTCTCAGGCGAGATGGTCAGCTTCGCCACGCAGCCCAACGAACGCCCAACGGTAAGCAAGGCAGAAGTGCTGAGTAGCGCTCCGGTCAGCCTTATCGTAGGCTACAGCATCACGGACAATGGCGGCGACCCCGTCACATCCTGCGGTTGCCGTGTGTCGGGCGAAGGCATTGAGGGAGGCGAGAAGACCATTATGCAGAGCGGAGAGGCTGACGACAAGGGAATGTACAGTCTGTTTATTGACGGTCTGCAGCCCAACATAACTTATACCATCAAGCCATTTGCTGTCAACAGCATAGGCGAGTCGGAAGGCGAAGCCCTCCAGTTCACCACCTCATCAGCTGTCGTGCTTGGTAAGTCAGGCATCCTTTCCACCCTCCTCGGCGACCAGATATTCAATCTTACCAGTCTTTCTCTGGTAGGCCCGCTCAATGGCGACGATCTGCGCACGCTGCGCATCATGGCAGGACGCGATGAGGAAAACCATCCTACAGCCGGACGTCTTGCCGACCTCGACATCTCGGGAGCAAGCATCGTTGCGGGTGGTGGCGAGTATGGCGAATCACGATTTACAGAGGACGGAGTGATAGGCGTAGGTCTGTTTCGCGCTTGCACAGGTCTGAATACCATCAAGCTGCCAATGGGAGCCGTCAAGATAGAGAAGGAAGCCTTCGAGGGCTGCACCTCTCTGCGCAGCATCACCATCCCAGCTTCGGTAAGCGCCGTAAGTCCATCGGCAGGTTGCACGTCGCTGGAGACCATCGACGTGTCGGCAGCCAACACCCACTTCCAGAGTAAGGACGGCGTACTCCTGAGCAATGACGGCAAGCGCATACTCTGGTTCCCGATGGGCAAGAAGGGCGAATACACATTGCCCTCCACCATAGAGAGCGTTGGCGACTATGCCTTCCGCGAAAGCAGCGTGGAGAAATTCGTATTCGCCGACGGACTGACTAAGTTGGGTATGTGCGCCTTCTATAACAGCAAGGTGAAGGAAGTGGTGCTGCCCTCCACCCTTAAGCAGCTGCCTTCCGGACTGTTTCAGAAATGCAGCCGTCTTACCACGGTGCGCCTTGGCAAGAAAGTGGATATTATAAACGAATACGTCTTCGACGGTTGTCCGCTCACTGACCTTTACGTCGGTGCAGCATTGCCACCAGTTTGCTATGACAACACATTTGCCAATGTTGCTACCGACTTTCTGAAGACGTGCCGCGTGCATGTGCCTAAAGGCAGGGAGGAGTATTATCGGGCAAAGTCATACTGGGACCAGTTTGAGAATATAATTGATGACATATAAATGAAGTGACAATGAACACACCAGAAATAGAAGAGCTGAAACGACTTGTCGAGGAGCATTACGGCAAGCACCTTACCACGACCACCGACTTTGAGGAGTTCTCGGTGATACTGCGCCTCCGACATGAGATATTCGTGTCGCCGTCGACATTGAAGCGACTGTATGGCTATGTCAGCGACAGCCATAAGCCGCGCATGCTGACCCTCGACTCTCTATCGGCATATATAGGACATAAGGACTATGCCTCGTTTCTGCTTTGGCTGAAGAACAGCACACGCTACAATTCGTCGTTTTTTGATGCTTGCCAACTTGTGAGCAGCGATTTGGAGCGAGGCGATAATGTGGAGATAGGGTGGGCACCCAATCGTCTGCTTCGTCTTGAATACTTAGGCGATAGTGCATATCGTGTAGTGGAAGCGCATAACAGCAAGTTGCAGTCGGATGATATGTTTGTAACAGGATGCTTCATTAAGGAACAGCCGCTGTACCTGCCGTATATAGAGCGTAATGGCGAACGTACACCACCCTTTGTGGCAGGACGCAATGGCGGACTTTCGATAGTAAGAAAGATAATTTAGACAGATTATGAATGACAGTGAAAACCGCCCTACTTCGGGATATGTGGTGGACATAGATAGCGAATCGGATTTTAACGTAGCACGAGCCGACAACGGATTCACCAATATCAGCGAGTGCTATGTGTCAAAGTCGGGCCATGCACGTATGTTCACCGCCGTGAGATACGGCAAGCGCTATGTGCTGAAATGCTTGAAGACGGATTTTCGTTATACGCCGGTGTATCGTCAGGCACTGATGAAGGAGTTTGAGATAGGATTGCAACTCGACCATCCCAACATCTGCCGCACCATAAGCATGGAATCGGTGGGCGACCTTGGCGAGTGTATCGTAATGGAATATGTCGACGGCGAGACGCTTGAGGCGGCTGTAAAAGGCGGCAAGATGACTGAAGAGGTGGTACATAAGATAGCTGCTCAGCTGCTTGATGCTATGGAGTATATGCACGCCAAGCAGATAGTACACCGCGACATCAAGCCTTCGAACATAATGCTCACCCACCGTGGCGGCGACGCAAAGCTGATAGACTTCGGACTATCGGACAGCGAGACGTTCTGCGTGCTTAAGATTCCGGCAGGCACACGTGGCTATATAGCCCCCGAACAGTTGCAGCCAAATGCTATAAGCAGTCCCAGCGCCGACATCTATTCGTTTGGAAAGGTGCTGGAGTATATGGCAGAGGCTGTACGTAGCAAGCATCTGATGAGGGTGGGGCGTAAGTGCGCTGCTGCCGATTGTGTGCATCGTCCTGCTGACATTGCGCAGGTAAGGCTTCTGATGGCAGACAAGGGCAGGTCGTTGGCTGTAGTGAACGCCCTCCTCATAGCATTGGCATTGGTGCTGATTGTCATAATCGGTGGGATGATGAACGCACGCCAAACCACATCGGCGGATGCCGTAAACAACGATTCTGTTTCTGAAGGAGCTGCCAATAAGGTGATGGATAGTAGTCTATGGTAAGGCTCGCATCAATTGGTGCGAGCTTTTATTACGATTGGAGTGCAGGTTCATTACGATTGGTGTGCAGGTTCGTAACGATTGGTGTGAGCTCAAAATAATAATCTGCCGATAACTGCGTTATACATTTATATGCAGTGGATAGACCAGATACGCCGTGTGAAGATAGTTCTTGTGCTGGCAGCCGTAGTGATAGCGGTTGTCTCGCTCGTTGTGTCGCACATCCTCATACGCGACCTTGCCGGTGAGGAGCGTGCCAAGATGGAGGTGTGGGCTGAGGCTATGCGCACGCTCAACCATGCCGATGAGAACACCGACATCAATCTTGTGCTGCGCGTGATAAACAGTAATAATACTATACCTGTTGTTGTGCTCGACCCGCGCGGACAGGTACAGGCTTACCGCAACATTGAAATTGACCATTGCAATAACTCTGCCGACACCACAGCCTTTCTCGCTGATATGGGCAAGCAATTGCTTGCCGCCAATCGTAACATACGTATCACACTCGACGACGACCGTAGCACCGACTATATAGATGTGTGCTACGACGACTCGCTCATGCTGCGCCGCCTGGCATCATACCCCTATATACAATTAGGTGTAGTGATGCTGTTTGTGGTGATAGCCATATTTGCATTGCTCACATCGAAACGTGCCGAACAGAACAAGGTGTGGGTGGGACTCTCGAAGGAGACCGCCCATCAACTCGGTACGCCCATATCCAGTCTGATGGCATGGGTGGAGATTCTGCGCGAGACTTATCCCGACGACGAACTGATACCTGAGATGGCGAACGACGTGCAGCGACTGCAACTCATAGCCGACCGCTTCTCGAAGATAGGCTCGCTGCCCGAACCCGTCGATACCGACCTTAAGGAGGTGATGCAGCACGTGGTGGACTATATGGACCGCCGCACGTCGAAGCGCGTACAGATGATACGCCGCTTCCCAGAGGGAGAGGTGAGAGTGCGGATAAACGCATCGCTATTTGAATGGGTGATAGAGAATCTGTGCAAGAATGCTGTCGACGCCATGGGAGGCGAGGGCACTATAACCATAACCGTGGCGCAAGAAGCAAACAAGACCGTTGTTGAGGTGAGCGACACTGGCAAGGGAATACGCAAGAAGGACCTGCGCAACGTGTTCCGCCCCGGCTTCACTACCAAGAAACGCGGTTGGGGACTCGGACTCTCGCTCGCCAAGCGCATTGTGGAGGAATATCACAAAGGACGCATCTGGGTGAAGCATTCTGAGGTAGGAATAGGCACAACATTTCGCGTAGAACTGAAAAAACCTTTAAGAAAGTCAAAAACATTATTGTAAAATTGTCGTATGTCGGAAAATATTTGTAACTTTGCGCACCAAATGTGTAGTTCTGAACTGCTTAGAATAGATTTGAAGGACTTGAAAGATGGTCAGAGTGCCCTTGAATATAGTCTGGGCGACGCTTGGTTTGAGTCACTTGACGAAGACGAAATCAAGCGTGGCAATATTCGTGTGCGTATAAATGTACGCCGCACGGAGAACTATTTTGAGCTTGATTTTCACACCGAGGGCACCGTCGTTATTCCGTGCGACCTGTGTCTGGACGATATGGAACAGCCAATTGAGACGGACGACCGCCTCGTGGTGAAGTTAGGAGAAGAATATTCCGAGGACGATGACCTCATCACAGTCGACGAGCGTGAAGGCATACTCGATGTGGCGTGGTTCATCTACGAATTTATAGCGCTCAACATACCCGCTAAGCACGTGCATACACCTGGAAAATGTAACGCGGCGATGATTAAGGTTCTCGAAGAACACTCAGCTACCCGAAGTAGTGGCGAGGATGAAGAGACGGCGGTAGATCCGCGATGGAATGGATTAGAAAAATTAAAAACAATAATTAAAGATTAAAGAAAAATGGCACATCCTAAAAGAAGACAGTCGAAGACTCGTACACTTAAGAGAAGAACTCATGATAAGGCAGTAGCTCCTACATTGGCAGTATGCCCTAACTGTGGCGCTTACTACGTTTACCACACAGTATGCCCTACTTGCGGATACTATCGTGGCAAGGTGGCTATCGTTAAGGAAGTAGCTGAATAATTTCTCACCGTAAAATGGGAAAGATACACGCAGTAATCACCGGCATTGGCGGATACGTGCCCGACTATATCCTCAACAACGAGGAGCTGTCGCGCATGGTAGACACCAGTGACGAGTGGATTATGACACGTGTCGGCATCAAGGAACGCCACATCCTCACCGAGGAAGGTCTTGGTACAAGCTACATGGCCCGTAAGGCAGCCAAGCAGCTCCTGAAGAAGACCGGCGTCGACCCCGACACAATCGATGCGCTGATTGTAACCACCACAACTCCCGACTACAAGTTCCCCTCGACAGCGTCTATCGTCCTTGGCAAACTCGGACTGAAGAATGCTTTCGCCTTCGACTTTGAGGCTGCATGCTGCGGATTCCTTTATTCGCTCGACGTAGCCGCTACAATGATTGAGAGCGGACGCTACAAGAAGATAATCGTCATCGGTGCCGACAAGATGTCGTCGCTCGTCGACTATCAGGACCGCGCTACTTGCGTACTCTTCGGCGACGGTGCCGGAGCTGTGCTCGTTGAGGCTACTGAGGAGGAAGGTGTTGGCGTGCAGAACTCGTATCTGCGTACCGACGGCAAGGGACTCCCATTCCTTCACATGAAGGCTGGTGGCTCTGTTTGCCCGCCGTCACACTTCACCGTTGCACACCGTTTGCACTATCTCTATCAGGAGGGTCGCACAGTGTTCCGTTATGCCGTTACCGACATGAGCAACGACGTGGCTGAAGTGATGAAGCGCAACGAACTCACTGCCGACGACGTGAAGTGGGTTGTACCGCACGAGGCAAACCTTCGCATCATCGAGGCCGTTACCAAGCGTATCGGTCTGCCTATGGATAAGGTGGTAGTCAACATCGAGCGCTATGGCAACACCAGCGCTGCCACAATACCATTGGCATTGTGGGATAACGAGAAGAACATGAAGAAGGGCGACAACGTCATCTTCACTGCTTTCGGTGCAGGTTTCGTTCACGGAGCCTCGTTCTGCAAGTGGGCTTACGACGGCTCGGAAGTAGCCGGTGCTAAGTAATCAAGAAACATATTATCTCATATATAAAAGCACATCCGACAGTTTAAAGAACTATCGTCGAATGTGCTTTTTTTGTGTCTATTCTGTTAAAAATCATATAATTGCAAATACGCGTCTGCGGATATTCCCGAAAAAACACTAACTTTGTATTTATAGTAAAAAAATTATCCCCTATAGAAAAGAATATGCACAAAGCTGGATTTGTAAATATAGTGGGCAATCCTAATGTGGGCAAGTCGACGCTGATGAATCAGCTTGTTGGCGAACGCATCAGTATTGCCACATTCAAGGCGCAGACCACGCGCCACCGCATTATGGGCATTGTCAACGAGGACGACGCCCAGATAGTTTTCTCTGATACTCCCGGTGTGCTGAAGCCCAACTACAAGTTGCAGGAGTCGATGCTCGCCTTCTCGGAGTCGGCATTGCAGGATGCCGATGTGCTGCTCTATGTGACTGACGTTGTGGAGAATCCAGAGAAGAACATGGACTTTCTTGATAAGGTGAAGAAGATGACCATTCCGGTGCTTCTGCTCATCAACAAGATTGACCAGAGCGACCAGAAGACACTCGGCGACACCGTTGAGAAGTGGCACAAGCTGCTGCCCAATGCCGAGATACTGCCCATATCAGCCAAGAACAAGTTTGGCGTCGACATGCTCATGCGCCGCATCAAGGAGCTTCTGCCCGACTCACCTCCTTTCTTCGACAAGGACCAGCTGACCGACAAACCAGCCCGTTTCTTCGTGTCGGAGATAATCCGCGAGAAGATTCTGCTCTACTACGACAAGGAGATTCCTTACTCGGTAGAGGTTAAGGTGGAGTCGTTTAAGGAGACCGACCGCAACATCGACATCCACGCCGTGATATACGTGGAGCGCGACTCGCAGAAGGGCATCATCATCGGACATCAGGGCGTGGCGCTGAAGAAGATGTCGACCGAGGCACGCAAGTCGCTCGAGAAGTTCTTCGGCAAGAGCGTCTATCTGCACACCTTTGTAAAGGTGGACAAGGACTGGCGCAGCTCAAAGAGAGAGTTGGACAACTTCGGGTATAATCCGGAGTGAGAGTTAGGAATTAGGAGTTAGGAGTTAGGAATTAGGAGTTGGTCGGCTGTGCCGATTAGGAATTAAGAATTATCAATTCACAACTCACAATTGCCAACGGCAATAACTCGTAACTCGTAATTCGTAACTCGTAACTCAACATTGCGACAGCTTCGCTGCCGCTTCCCCCTGAATAGCAAAGAGGGGATACTCTCGTCAGAATGGCGAGGGCCGGAGTGGGTCAGCTTCGGAAAATCATTAACAAGGATGCAGAGACCACATCCTACAAGCCTCCGTGTGATGCGGAGGAAAGAATGACTAAAACATTATGGCAAATTTAGTAGCAATAGTGGGACGCCCCAATGTGGGTAAGTCGACACTGTTCAACCGCCTGACCAAGACACGTCAGGCTATCGTTAGCGACACAGCCGGCACTACACGCGACCGCCAGTATGGCAAGTGCGAGTGGAACGGTCGCGAGTTTTCTGTTGTAGACACCGGTGGATGGGTGGTGAAGAGCGATGACATCTTTGAGGATGCCATTCGCAAGCAGGTGATCGTTGCCACAGAAGAGGCCGACCTCGTGCTCTTCCTCGTCGACGTACAGACCGGACTGACCGACTGGGACCAGGACGTGGCAACAATCCTTCGCCGCACCAAGCTCCCCGTTATCCTCGTGGCTAACAAGACCGACAACAACGACCAGATTTATGACGCTGCTGAGTTCTATGCTCTTGGACTTGGCGAGCCACAGTGCATCTCTTCGGCTACAGGTAGTGGTACAGGCGACTTGCTCGACCTCGTGCTGTCGAAGCTGAAGCCCGATACCAAGGAAGAGGTAGAGGATGGTATTCCTCGTTTTGCCGTTGTAGGTCGTCCTAACGCAGGCAAAAGCTCAATCATCAACGCCTTCATCGGCGAGGACCGCAACATTGTGACCGAGATAGCCGGTACTACACGTGACTCGATATACACCCGTTTCGACAAGTTCGGTTTCGACTTCTATCTTGTCGATACTGCCGGTATACGTCGTAAGAACAAGGTGTCGGAAGACCTGGAGTTCTATTCGGTAATGCGTTCGATACGTGCCATTGAGAATTCGGACGTGTGCATACTTATGCTCGACGCTACACGCGGCATTGAAGCACAGGATATGAACATCTTCCAGCTCATTCAGCGCAACAACAAGTCGCTTGTGGTTGTGGTGAACAAGTGGGACCTTGTAGAGAACAAGGACCAGGCTGTCATCAAGACATTCGAGAACGCCATACGCAACCGCATGGCTCCGTTTGTCGACTTCCCCATCATCTTCGCTTCGGCTCTGACCAAGCAGCGCATCTACAAAGTGCTCGAAACAGCCAAGCAGGTATACCTGAACCGTAAGGCACATGTGGGTACTTCAAAGCTCAATGAGGTGATGCTTCCTCTGATTGAGGCTTATCCGCCACCATCAATCAAGGGCAAGTACATCAAGATAAAGTACTGCACACAGTTGCCCAACACACAGATTCCGTCGTTCGTGTTCTACGCCAACCTGCCACAGTACATCAAGGAGCCGTATCGCCGTTTCTTGGAGAACAAGATTCGCGACAACTGGTCGATGCACGGATGTCCAATCAACGTATTCATACGTCAGAAATAATAGATAGATATCATTAGGAGGGTATGGCAGGGATGTCATATCCTCTTTTTTTATAAATATAATTGAACATGCGAAACATTTTATATGTAGTCCTGGCGCTGGTGGTTCTTGCTGTCGTATCATGTGGCAAGACCGAGGTGCAGAATCCTAACGAACTGGCGGTGCGTGCTGCCAAGGTGTATTACGACTATCTTATAGCCGGCAATTATGAGGCTTATGTCGACGGATTCTATCGTCCCGACAGCATCCCCGGCAGCTATCGCGAACAGCTGATAGTCAATGCCAAGCAGTATGTGGGGCAGATTAAGGACGACCACAGCGGACTCGCGGCTGTGCATGCCGTGAGCGCAAAGACCGACACCGCCCGCCATGTGGGCCGCGCCTTTCTTATGCTCTGCTTTGGCGACAGCACCAAGGAGGAGATTGTAGTGCCAATGGTGTTGCATGGCGGCAATTGGTATATGAAATGAAAATGAGTCTTGGTTATGACGTTATAGGTTGACGATTGTCTGTTTTTTCTTTTGCGCTTTCGCTCATTTACATTAACTTTGCATAACTGTACAGCTAAAGTTATTTCATGAACAACATATCTGAACTTTTGGACCAAATCAGCAGTCCCGACGATTTGCGACGTCTCAGTGTGGCCCAGTTGCCCGAACTTTGCGCCGAATTGCGTCGTGACATTGTCGACGAGTTGTCGGTCAATCCTGGACACCTTGCTTCGTCGCTCGGCGTTGTCGAGCTGACGGTGGCTTTGCATTACGTGTTCAGCACACCGTACGACCGCATTGTGTGGGATGTCGGCCACCAGGCTTATGGTCATAAGATACTAACTGGTCGTAAAGACACGTTCTGCACCAACCGCAAACTTAACGGCATACGCCCATTCCCGACTCCGATGGAGAGCGAGTACGACACATTCACGTGTGGACACGCATCCAACTCCATTTCGGCAGCGCTCGGTATGGCTGTGGCTGCCCGTAAGACCGGTCACGACGACCGCCATGTGGTGGCAGTAATAGGCGATGGTGCCATGTCGGGTGGACTCGCTTTCGAGGGACTCAACAACGTGTCGTCGTCGCCCAACGACCTGCTTATCGTGCTCAACGACAACGATATGAGCATCGACCGTGCTGTTGGTGGTATGGAGAAGTATCTTCTTAATCTCGACACCAACGCCACGTACAACCGCTTGCGCGACAAGGCGTCGAAGTGGTTGCACTCCATGGGCTACCTCAACGACGACCGTCGAAAGGGCATCATACGCCTTAACAACGCCCTGAAGTCGGCGCTCTCACATCAGCATAATATCTTTGAGGGTATGAACATACGCTACTTCGGACCGTTCGATGGCAATGATGTGAGCGAGACCGTGCGCATACTCGAACAGTTGAAGAATATGCGTGGTCCGAAACTGCTCCACCTTCACACCGTAAAGGGCAAGGGCTATGAACCCGCCGAGCGCGAGGCTACTGTATGGCACGCTCCCGGCAAGTTCGACCCCGAGACAGGTGAGCGCATTCCCGACACTGCCGACCCATATCCATTGAAGTATCAGGAGGTGTTCGGACGTACACTGCTGGAATTGGCAGAGACCAATCCCAACATAGTTGGTGTCACGCCAGCCATGCCTACGGGGTGTTCGATGGACATAATGATGCATGCTATGCCCGACCGTGTGTTTGACGTAGGCATAGCCGAAGGACACGCCGCCACGTTTGCAGCGGGTATGGCAAAGGACGGATTGATGCCTTTCTGCAACATATACAGTGCCTTCGCCCAGCGTGCTTACGACAACATCATACACGATGCCGCCATACTCAACCTTCCGGTGGTGTTCTGTCTCGACCGTGCCGGACTTGTAGGCGAGGACGGACCTACGCATCATGGAGTGTTCGACATAGCCGCCCTGCGTCCGGTGCCCAACCTCACGTTGTGCTCGCCGATGGACGAGTGCGAGCTGCGCCGAATGATGTATACGGCACAGTTGCCCAGTATGGGCACGGTGGTGATACGCTATCCGCGTGGCAAGGGAGTGAAGCGCGACGACTGGCATTGCGAGCTGGAAGCCATACCAGTAGGCAAGGCACGTCAGGTGAGCGATGGCGGCGACGTAGCTGTGCTGAGTTACGGTCCGTTGGGCAACGATGTACAGACCGTCATAAGCCAGTTGCGCGAAGAAGGCAATTCAGTCAGCGTGGCACACTACGACATGCGTTTCTGCAAACCGCTTGATACAGAAGTGCTTGAAAGCGTTTCGCAGCGATTCAGCCGTATCGTTACCGTTGAAGACGGACAGCTTGCAGGCGGATTCGGTTCGGCTGTGCTCGAATGGTTGAGCGACAATGGCAAGACCACGACAGTGCGCCGTGTAGGACTGCCCGACCGCTTCATCGAACACGGCACAGTAAGCGAATTGCGACATATCGCCGGCACCGACATTGAGTCGATAAAGCGAGCGATCATCAACAACTAAATATATCACCCCAACAATTCATTATGAAGATCATTATAGCCGGCGCATACGCCATCGGTACGCATCTTGCGCGTCTGCTCTCGCGCGACCATGACGACATTGTGGTCATGGACAGCGATGAAGAGCGACTCTCGCATATAGGCTCAGATGTAGACATCCTCACAATGGAGGCATCGTCTACAAGTGTCAAGGCACTTAAAAAGGCAGGAGCCGAAAATGCCGATTTGTTTATCGCCGTAACGCCCGACGAAAGCCAGAACATGGCATCGTGCGTGCTTGCCAAGGCTCTTGGCACAAGAAAGACTGTGGCAAAGATTGATAACTCTGAATATATCGAACCCGAACTAAAGGAGTTCTTTGCCGGATTGGGCGTTAGCTCAATCATCTATCCGGAGATGCTTGCAGCCATTGACATCAACAACGGACTCAAGATGTCGTGGGTGCGCCAGCGTTGGGACGTTCATGGTGGAGCACTCGTCATGCTTGGCGTCAAGTTGCGCGAGTCGTGCACCATTCTCGACCGCCCCATGCGCGACATTTGCGGACCGGAAGACCCGTATCACATCGTAGCCATCAAGCGCCAGGGCGAAACCATCATCCCTGGAGGTAACGATTGTCTGCAGAAGTACGACATGGCTTACTTCATGACAACCCGCCAGTTCATTCCATACATACGCAAAATCGTCGGCAAGGAACATTATGTCGATGTGAAGAACGTGATGATAATGGGTGGTGGAGCTACGGCTGTACGCACAGTGAAGACCATGCCGAGCTATATGGACGTGAAGATTATCGAGGCTGACGAGCAGCGCTGCGAGCGTCTTAACTCTATACTTGAAAACGACAAGGCTCTTGTCATCAACGGCGACGGACGCGACCTCTCGCTTCTTATCGAAGAGGGCATAAAGAATACGCAGGCTTTCGTGGCGCTGACGGGCAATGCCGAGACCAATATCCTCGCTTGTCTTACAGCCAAGCGAATGGGAGTGCGCAAGACGGTGGCAATGGTCGAGAACATCGACTACGTAAGCATGGCTGAGAGTCTGGACATCGGCACCATCATCAACAAGAAGTCGATAGCCGCCAGCCACATCTATCAGATGATGCTCGATGCCAACGTTCACAACGTGCGCTTCCTCATGACAGCCAATGCCGATGTCGCAGAGTTCATTCCGTCGGAAGGTTCGAAGGTTACACAAAAGCCCGTTAAGGACCTCGGACTGCCTAAGGGTATGACCATAGGTGGACTCGTGCGCGACGGTCAGGGACTGCTTGTGTCGGGTAACACATTGATTCACCCGGGCGATTCGGTTATGGTGTTCTGCCATAACGTCAACATGAAGAAGATTGAAAAGTTCTTCCTATGATAAATCTAAAGCTTATATATAAGATTATAGGGTCGTTGCTCTTCATCGAGGCTATGATGCTGTTGTTGTGTCTTGGCGTTTCGGTGTATTATCACGAGGACGACCTTATGGCGTTTGCATTGTCTGTGGCAATATCGGCGGGCACCGGACTGGTGCTACGATTGATAGCCCGCAATTGCGACAACACCCTCTCTCGACGCGATGCCTATCTTGTGGTGACGCTAACGTGGACGGTATTCTCGCTGTTCGGAACGCTTCCGTTCCTCTTAGGCGGCTATCTGCATTCTTTCACCGACGCTTTCTTCGAGACGATGTCGGGATTTACCACTACCGGAGCTACCATAATAGACGATGTAGACGTCCTGCCGCACGGCATTTTGTTTTGGCGTTCGTTCACGCAGTGGCTTGGCGGTCTGGGAATAGTATTCTTTACGATAGCCCTTTTGCCCTCGCTTGTGGGCGGTAGCGTCAAGGTTTTTGCCGCAGAGGCCACCGGACCTATCAAGACCAAGCTGCATCCGCGCCTCAGTACCAACGCCAAGTGGATATGGGTGGTATACATCTGTATCACCGTGTTGTGCATTTTGGCTATGTGGTGTGCCGGTATGGACTTATTCAGTAGCGTCAACTACAGTTTCACAACGGCTGCCACGGGTGGATTTGCCACCCATAACGACTACAGTTATCTCACTCCTGTAGTGCAATACATTGTCATCTTCTTCTGTTTTGTATCGGGCATCAACTTCACGATGCTCTATATTTCCGTGTCGCAACGCAAGCCCAGCACGCTTCTGAAGAGTGCTGAGTGCCGATTCTATTTGTTTGTGGTGCTTGCTTTCGCTGGCTTTATAGCGTTTGAGTTGATGTGGAAGAACGGTTATGAGTTTGAACCGGCAGTTCGAAGTGCCTTGTTCCAGGTGGTGTCGTTCATCACCACAACGGGTTTGCTTTCCGACGACCCTGCCGTATGGCCCCACGTTACATGGGTGGTATTGGCTGTTTGTATGTTCTTCGGAGCGTGTTCGGGTTCTACGAGCGGTGGATTCAAGTGCATACGCTGCGTCATGCTGTTGAAGATCATTAAGAACGAGTTCCGTCAGATGCTGCATCCCAATGCCGTGTTGCCCATGCGTGTCGACGGCACCAACGTTCCTTCGTCGAAGCGTGTGACGCTGCTCGCTTTCCTTTCGACTTATCTCATTCTGTGCCTGTTCTGCTCGTTCTCGATGATAGCGATGGGTATAGACAACACCAATGCCATAACCATCACGCTAAGTGCGTTGGGCAACGTTGGCCCGACGCTCGGAACGGAGATTGGTCCTACTATGTCGTGGAGCGAACTGCCTATTGCTGCCAAGTGGATATGCTCGGTGCTGATGCTCATCGGACGTCTTGAGATATTCAGTGTGCTCGTAATATTCACACCGCAGTTTTGGAAAGAGAACTAACCATACGGAATTAGGAGTTAGGAATTAGGAGTTAGGAATTTTGAATTGTTCTCGGCTGACGCCTGCGATTTTGAATTTTGAATTAGGAATTTTGAATTGTTCTCGGCTGCCGCCTGCGATTTTGAATTTTAGAATTTTGAATTATAACATTTACTAAATACAACAATTATGGAACCAATGAAGTTTAACGCGCTGCTCAAGTCGACGATTTGGGGTGGCGAGAAGATTATCCCTTTCAAGCATCTTGATGTACAGCAGGAGAATGTAGGCGAAAGCTGGGAAATTTCTGGAGTGCCCGGCAATGAAACTGTAGTAGCCAATGGCGAGTTTGCTGGCAAGAAGCTCAACGAGGTTGTTGCCGAACTGAAGGAGAAACTCGTGGGTAAGGAGAACTACGAGCGCTTCGGCAATGAGTTCCCGCTGCTCATCAAGTTTATCGATGCACGTCAGGACCTCTCTATTCAGGTTCATCCTACCGACGAGATTGCCAAGCGTCAGGGTAAGGAGCGTGGCAAGACCGAGATGTGGTATCTGCTCGACTCTGACAAGGACGCTACATTGCTGTGCGGTCTGAAGCAGCAGATCACACCTACACAGTATGCCGAGATGGTTGCCAACGACACCATTTGCGATGCCATTGCACGCTATGACGTGAAGGAGGGCGACTGCTTCTTCCTCCCTGCCGGACGTATTCACGCCATCGGAACCGGCTGTTTCCTCGCCGAGATACAGCAGACCAGCGACGTGACATATCGCATTTACGACTTCAAGCGCAAGGATAAGGACGGCAACTATCGTGAGTTGCACACCAAGCAGGCTGCCGAGTGTATCAACTATAATGTTGAGAGCAATTATCGCACCGAATATACTCCGCAGAAGAACCAGGGAGTGAGCCTCGTTCAGTGTCCTTACTTCAACACTGCTGTCTACGATCTCGACGAGCCGATGACGCTCGACTACTCTGAACTCGACAGCTTCGTTATCCTCATCGGCCTTAAGGGCGAGGCTACTATCACCGACAACGAGGGCAATACCGTCACTCTGAGCGCCGGCGAGAGCATGCTTGTGCCTGCCACAACAGAGACTCTGAAGATTGAGGGAACGCTGAAGTTCCTTGAGACTTACGTGTAAGACATTAGATAATCAAAGCCTCTCCCTATCATACATATGTTGTATGAAGGAAGAGGCTTTGTAAAGCTTAATGGTGTGTTCGTATTTTGTTAATGGGATATATAGATATAAACTATGTGCAACATAATCAAACAAAAAGATGGATTCAAAGGAGAACGGGCATTGGTTCTTCCTACGTCAATTGTAAAATCTTTAGAAACTGACGTGGTGGCATCTATCCTATATATCACAGATATCGGATATTATCCCAAGGCATTGCATCATTTTCGTGAACGTACAACACCAATAGACCAGTATGTTTTTATCTATTGTATTGAAGGTGAAGGATGGTATCGCTTGCGTGATCATGAGTATAAGATAGCGTCCGGACAATATTTTATTATACCTTCAGGAGAAGTACATGCTTATGGCTCCAATGATGAGAATCCATGGACAATTTATTGGATTCACTTTAAGGGTAAACTTGCTTCAGAATTTGTCAGTCAAGCTGTTGCTCCAACCGAGCTCCGTCCAAGTGTACATTCCCGTATCAGTAATAGAATAGACCTCTTTGAAGAAATTTTCCATACATTGGAAATGGGCTACAGCCGTGAAAACCTGCTTTATTCATGTTCTATATTTTATCATTACTTAGGAACGTTGCGTTATTTGCAACAATATCGAGACGTAGCATTGGGACACAAAGTAAGGACAAACATCATTGTGGCAGCTATTCATTTTATGAAAGAGAATATTGAGAAGAAATTGACCTTAGCTGAAATCGCCCGGCATGTTGGTTATTCGCCTTCTTATTTTTCGGTGTTGTTCAGTCAACGAACTGGTTATTCTCCGCTCTCCTATTTTAATTATCTAAAGATACAGAGTGCATGCCAATTGCTTGACTTTACGGATATGAGGATAAATCAGATATGTTACAAGATAGGTATCGACGATAGTTACTATTTCTCCCGCCTGTTCCATAAAATTATGGGAATGTCACCTATGAAGTACAAGAAAATGAAGAAAGGATGAGGATAGGCCATGTCTTAATATAAAGGGCAATGCAAAATCAATATACCACCCATAAAAAGCAACAGACAGATTCAGATGAACCTGTCTGTTTGGAAAACTTATTTTATCCGAATAGCTTCCCCTTTTTTAGTGTGAATCGTTAATATGTTGTCTTTGCGTGTTACTTCACCGTCATTGCCTTCTATCGATACCTCTCTATTTAGCATAGAGGTTGGTAATGCAATTCGGCAAATACCTCCTTGTTCGGGATAAATATTAATAAGCTTTACTCTGCCGTCTTTTTTTTCTGCCGACACCAGAAATGCTCCCATAGCACGCAAATCCTTAAAGGATACATCCTTCCATGAGGATGGAATAGCGGGGAATATCCGAATAATACCAGTATGGCTTTGCATGAGCATCTCCTGTATTCCAGAAGCAAACGCAAAATTCCCTTCAAGCGTGAACGGTCGGTACTGAAATTGTGACTTTCCGCTTTTACTTTGGTCGCCGTTGGCGTGGAAGGTGTTTGGCAGGCAGAAGCATTCGGCGAATGTTTTAAGTGTCTTGGCTGCTCCTTCGCCGTCAAAAGCACGAGCTTGCATATTTCCAAGCCAGCTGTAGCTATAGCCACACCAGTAATCAGGTCCCACGTCTTGCAAGCGTTTGATGGTTGCATTGATAATCTTTTGTGATGCTTTGCCCTGACTGTAGTCTATCAGACCTAACGGATAGATTGACATAGCGTGTGAAAAGTGACGGTGTGAATTCTTATAAGGGAATCCCTTGGCTATATTCAGCGAACCGTCTTTGTCAACATCCAATTGTGGCAACTCCTTGCCTATATTAGTCCAATGGGCTGCCTCATCGTCCAATTGCAAAGCTGTAGCCATTTCGGTGGCAGCCTTGAATGCGAACTTCATCAATGAAATGTCATAGTTGGTCATATCTTTGAACCATGCCTGTATAGTGTTGTCGAACATTTCCGGACTAGAACTAAGTGGTAGACGGCGAATGCCATGTTTGTCTACATACGACAGCTGCTCAAGGAAAGTTGCTACATCTTTTGTAAATGGATAAGCCCGTTCTTTCAAGAAGGCTGAATCTGCAGAGTATTTCCATTGCAGGTAGAAGTGTTGTGACAACCATGCACTGACGGTAGGAGACATAGAATATTGAATCCATCCTCCCATTGGTTCGCCAGTCAATGTACATACGCCAGGAACATTTATACCATCACATTCGTAGAACTGCTTCGTGTATTTCTTGTAGACATCACGTTGTTTCCAGAGCGTATTCAGATAGCCCATTCCTTCTTTCAGATGATTACCGATATAAGTGGGCCAATAGCTCAACTGTGTATTCAGGTCATGGTGATAATCGCCTTTCCAAGGTGGAAGATTTCCATTGTCGGCAGTCCATACAGCTTGTAGGAAATGGGTGACGAGTTCTCACGCGTTGCAGAACCGTACTTGTACATATCATTGTCGTACTGGCGCTGCAATACGGAATCAGGTATGGAAACGGATGAGGCTTCCCAATATGTGTTCCAATAATTCATATGATTTTTATAGTCTAAGGCGAGACCTCTTTCCATTGCTTCTCGGGTCTTGTCTGATGCCTTATACTGCGACATAGAGGACGATATGCTCCACACGCCATACATATTCTTGCCTATTTGTTTCCAACGTACATTAACATCGTAATAGTATCCGTTCCAACCAGGTTGGTGATACGTGATTTCATGCTCGTCGGTTAGCACCAATCCTTGCTCGTATCCCAAAGAGCGCAGACTTAATCCTACTACCGGCCCATCATTTTCTATTTTACCAGGCTTATTATAAGTAGGAACTATTAGAGTTGGCTGTATTGTTTCGGGTAGGTTCTCAAATACAAACCAACCTACAGGCTCAGTGGCGTGAACAAACGTCTTCAATGTGCAGCCATTATCCCAGCGGGTCTCGCTTGTTGCATTGTTCAGATACAAATGAACACGACTTGGGGTCCCAAGTTTCTCCATACTGAACTCAATTGCCGCTCCAGGGATTTTCGATGGTGCAGGACGTTGGTCATAAGGCCAGTCGTATTTCTTCTGTACTGGTAGGTAATCACCCTTCTGTACCTGTTCATATACCCAAGAGAATCGATTGTTAGGTCCGGATATGCTGTCTGTAGGTCGAAGATCCCAAAGATCTGTACAATCCAGTGAAAGACGCAGAGCAGAGTCGCGTTGCCATACCAATGTTCCTATGGTGGCATTACCTAATGGTATGCCCTCATCCCAGCTTTTAGCCAATTGCTCAAACTGCAGGTCGCTTGGGGATGGGTTTAGGGCCCAGTCATTGTTTGTATATTTACTACAAGCTGTACATGACAGCAAGACTGTGAGCATAGATAATAATGTTCGTATATTCATATTGCTTCGCTTTATTGATTTAATAATTGTTGTATAGCAGCATTTCCCTGCGTTTGTTTCTCTTTCTTGGCATCTGCAGAAAACAATGCGTCTAACTGATACATAGGAATATTGTTGGTCGGTTTGAATTCTGCCGAATCGATATACTCCTTGACTGACTTAAGCAATTGTTTTGTAGCTTTACGCTCGTTAATGTTTTTCGAGATGTCAAGGTTCAGGAAAAACAGCTTTCCTTTGCCTACTTGAGCTTCGAAGGCTATGCCTAACTTACGGTTTACTTCATAGGTGTCTACACTTTGTATAATAGGAGTCAGCTCGGTCATTGCTGTCAGGTCGACAGCTCCTGCATAATTCAGAATGTCCCACCACTGCCAGTCGGCATATTCGGCTGTGGGGAAATTGTGGAACACAGGGTGTTGATTGTGAATGCAAGTTCCCACAATCATCGGGTCCCAATTGAACATAATGGGATTCCAGAAATGACTGGCAAAATGAGTCTTTCTGCCCATAATGGTCTTAGGTACGAAGCAGACAGATTCTCCCTTTTCAAGCATGGCTTTGGCTTCTTGCCAATTTCGTGTCAGCTTGAGGTCTTGCATCGGATTTTCTGTGGTAGGATATATCCAGATGTCCCATTCGTTCTTTGTATTGCCGTCTATCTCTGCGTGGAATGTGTATTTCCCGGCTTTTCGGATAGATGACAACGATATGTTCACTACTCCCAATGCACTCACCATACCAGTTTTTAATGTAGCATGAGACAGCTTGCCTTGTACTATGACGTGTCCGGATTCGTCAGTCAGTTGCCACTTCAATTTTCCAGGCTTTATATCATTCTCTCCGAATTGATAGATTTCCATCTTAGGACAAAACTCTTCCTTTTCGGTGTAGATACGTTTGGGGATACGAGCCAGTATTACTACCGGAGCACATGACTCACGAAACTTTTCTGCAGATACCAACCCTTTGCTCTCCCAGAATGCATCCAAAATGCCAACAAATGCACTTCCCTGACCGGGAAAGTCGGATAATCCTAACAATTGGAATCCTCCAGATTTGGATGTTCTCATTAAGGCTTCGTTTACCTCTTTATATTGTAATACTGTATGAGCGCCAGTAGCACGAAAAAAATCGTTTGCTTGGTGAAGCATTCCGTTCTTTGTAAGGCGTTCCTGGAAAATCTTGAAGTTACGTGGTTCCAAAACACCAGTGTATTTCGCCATCTCACTAAAATTCGGGAACATGCAGCGTTGTCCTGTTTCGTGGGCAATAACCGGCACGTCTATATCAGATGTCTCGTTCAGATCCCAGTCTGTATTAGGCTTTCCCTCGTAAACAGTAATCCATCCCTTTGTTGTAACGTGAGATGTATAATACTGGTCTGTTTTGACATGTGTTCTTGCAGTGGATGCCGAGTATAGATGGCGATTATCGTATGCCCGTCCTTTTTTAATCAAGTCCTCCAAAACATTAAAGTCACCCTCGTTTTCATTTCCATTGCAGAACAGCAAGAACGATGGATGATTGCCATATTCTTTCAGAATAGCATACATCTCCTTTTCGAAGAAAGCTCTTCTGGCTGGATATTGTCCTACATCCTTTATCCACATTGGGAGTTCGACTTGGAGGTATACGCCTAATTCATCAGCAGCTACAAAGGCGGCTTCGGGCGGACACCACGAGTGGAAGCGTACATGATTGAAACCATACTCCTTGATAGTTCGCATAATACGTTTCCAATCATCAGGATTGGTTGATGGGTAGCCTGTCAATGGGAAGACAGCACAGTCCAAAACACCTCGCAGATGAATATTCCTGTTGTTCAGACGGATATGATGCTTGCCTTGTTCCACTTTGCGCATACCAAAACTAAGACTTTTGCTGTCTATTCCGGCTTCAGTAGACAACGAGGCTTCCAATGTATATAAATTCGGCGAGAACTCATCCCATAAGGCTATCGTCTTGCCAAGGGCTATAGTTTGTTCCGTAGCATCGTCCTTGCCTTTGAATGTCACAGCATTTGTAGATGTGGCAACTTGCTTTCCATTCTTGTCCTTAATAGTCAATGTAAGATTGCCTTTACCGTTTTTGCCACCAGTATGGAATGCACAACGAATGCTGACGTTCTTCTGTTGGATGTCTGGGTTCACTTGAACGTTTTCCAGATAGAAAGTCGGCTTGGCCTCCAATCGTATTTTTCCGACTATACCATTCCAGTTAGTTTGTGTATATTCGGTCGTACCATGATCCCATTGATCCATGGGATATTTAAGTCGGTTGTCCACACATATGGTCATGGTATGCGATCCAGGTGTCAGCTGCTTGGTTAATACGAAACGATTGGGTGTAGACAGGCGTTCGTCAGTTCCAGTCGGAACTCCGTCTATATACACACTTGTTTCCCAATGGCAACGTTCCAGTGTCAATATTATTTCCTTATCTATCCATGAGTTAGGTATTTCGACTTCTCGCTGATACCATGCCTGGCCGCAGTACTCAAACTTACGGCTCAGTCGGTCGACGTGAGAAACAACGTTGGGAATACCTTTCCCACTTTCGTCCATTGACCCAGGCAGAGCGATGGTCTCTGTCAGTTTGCTCAGATAGAGTTCCGAACCTGCGGTCTTGCCAAATCCCATCGGGTCTAACTGGAAACGCCACAGTCCTGACATGTCGATAGACATTTCCTGGCCTTGCATCCCAAGTGCAAATGCCATTATTATTAGAAGACTGATGTATTTTCTCATATTATTTGTTTTTTTATTTCGAAAACGCGATATAGTCGGTTTATCATTGACTTATTGATGTAGATACCCATAACATTCGTTGATACGGGTTAATGCGTCTGTTTAATACTGGTAGTAAATTATTGATTTGGCAAAGATAGTAATAATATGAAAAATGTAATATCTTTTAGTCAGGTTCCTGTTTTTATCGAAAGATAGTCCATCTTTACCGATATATTATCCATTTGTTATGGGCTCATTAGAGCATTCAAACCTCAGTGTTCGTAATGCGAAAGAGGCTACGCCATAAGTGATTTATGACACAGCCTCTTTATTGCTCACTAACACAAGTTATTGGAAAGCCAATCCTAAAAACTTGTGAAATCATAATTATTTATACACGTACACTCTGTATTTCTTCACGTTGCCAGGAGCATCCTGCTCCATTCTTGGCAGATATTCCAGTGTCGTTATTGTATGCTCTGCACCGAGATCGATTACGAGTAGATGTGGTGATGAGGCTTTCTCTTCTATCTGCCAGTAGGTAGACTCCTGCAAGTCGAATGCCTTATCGCCCGTATGATTGCCCTGAAGATTTTCAGAGTTGGCATACTTCACGTCCCATTGTATGCGCGACAATCGCTTGCCGTCCTTGCCTTGTACGTAGAGTTCGGCTATAGCAACGGGTTTGCCGTCGTGAGTATCAAGGCATTCTATGGCTAAATAGCGTCCCGTAGCAGCATGGTCGAACTTGACAGTCTGCCATCCGTTGCCCGATTTCATTTCGCCCTTTGCTACAGGAGTGGCTGAGTTGAGGTCGGGTTTATTGCTTATGTCGTTGTGCTTGACACTCTTTTCAAGTTGCAATTTGTCGAGTTCGTGTTTGGTCTGCCCCCAAACAACAGGCTGCTGCGGACCAATCACATCGAGCACCACAATCTCATTCTCGCCCTTCTTCAGCCAGCATCCAGGACAATAGAGAGTCTGCTGCGGACCGATATGCCAGAAGCGGCCTAGTGCATGACCGTTGACATAAACCTGTCCTTTGCCCCATGTCTCCATATTGAGGAAGGTGTCGCCAGTCTTTTTCAGACGGAACGTTGCGCGATAGTAGCCTATCTTCGATGGTGTATTGCTGTTAGGAGCTGTGTCATGACGAGGAGTTGTCATGGCGCGTACGGCTGTCTGATAGTCGTCGGCAATGCGGCGCATGGTCCAGTCTTTGAGATTCCATGTCAGCTCGTCGCCGTCAACCTCGGCTGTCAGTGTCACGTCGCCTACCAGACCCTTGAAGTCTTTGATGGCATAGCCGAAGTTGATGCGTCCCATTCCTTCTACAAGCAGCGTCATCTTGTCGCCCTTTTGGGTTGCGGGCAGATGTAGTGAGTGTTCTCTCTTCACACGGTTAATCTTGCCGATATACTCACCGTTGATAAACACCTGCACAAAGTCGTGACCATTGATGTTGAGTATAGAGCCTCCGGCAATCTCGGGCAAATCCGTGTTATAAATCATCGAGCCATACCCCATATTCATCTCTTCGAATGTCTGCACGTTGCGACTTTCTGCCATGCTGTCGACTCCCATATATATAGGTGCTACATTCTTCAGTGTCATCTTCGGAATGCTTATTATGTTGGCTGCTCTTTTAGGCACGGCAGGCAATTTCTTGTCCGAGTATTTTTGTAGAGTTTCGCGCAATAGCCAATACTTCTCTGTAGGAGCGCCATACTCATTGATTGGAGCATCGTAATCATACGACGTTACGTCGGGAACAATTCCGGGCGAGTTACCACCTGCCCAACGACCGAATGATGTTCCACCATGAGTCATATATAGCGAGAACGAAATACCTTTCGACAGCATCTCGTCGATGCCATCCACCATAGTTTTGGCAGAACGCGTCTCGTGGCGTGATCCCCACCTGTCAAACCATCCGCTCCAAAACTCCGAACACATCAGCGGTGTGTTAGGACGAAGCTCACGCAGGCGGCTGAACTGGTTGTCGATATTTGCACCCGTGCCGAAGTTCATTGTCCATACCAGGTCGTCGAGTCCGCTCTTCTCAAAGTTTGAGTTCCAGTCGCATTGGAATAGTGTGATAGGTTGAGTTGTAGAGTTATTATCGGATGACGCGTCCCAATACTTGCGCAGTATGTCGCGGATCTGCGATACATAAGCCTTGTTCTCGCCATAGCTGCTATACTCATTCTCCACCTGCACCATGATGATAGGTCCGCCACGTTGTATGGTGAGCGGTGCCAACTGTTCAGCCACCTTCTTCTCGAAGCGGTCGACACTCGACATAAAGTAAGGGTCTTGGTCGCGCAGACGTATGTCCTTCTTCTTGAGCAACCACCAAGGCAGTCCACCCATCTCCCATTCGGCACAAACATACGGACCAGGACGTACAATTACGTACATACCGTTCTTTTTAGCCAGTCGACAGAACTCTGCGATGTCCTTTTGGCCTGTAAAGTCGTACACGCCCTCGCGCTGTTCGTGCAGATTCCAGAATATGTAAATGCAGATGGTGTTCATGCCAAGAGCTTTGCACATCTTGATGCGGTGCTCCCAATACTGTCGTGGAATGCGTGGATAGTGTATTTCGGCAGCCTTTATAATAAACGGTTTGCCGTTAAGAAGGAATGTCTTATTGCCTGTTGTGAACGAATACTTACTGTCGGTTTGTGTGGCTTCAGCTATAGTAGAGGCAGCAAACGCTCCAATCGTCAACGACGACATAAAGGCAAGACTCAAGAGAAAAGTTGATGATTGTTTCATGTTTTATAAATAGATATATGTTTAATTCTGCTGTAGCAAATAACTGAAGAAACAAAGTTATTTATTTAAAATAAGAATGAAACATCTTTATTATAGTTTGTTGTTTTTATAGAAAGATTAACCATCTATCCCGATATATTATCTATTTATTACGGCTCATTAGAAAAATCATAGTCCAAAAGTAGCCAAAATAGGAACCGTATGGTTATCGACCGCTACTCTTCAAATTCCCTTTCATGGCCTTTGAAGAAGTCGTAACAGAGGCGGCATAAACCAAAAAAGAACAACAAAAACAACATTCTCTTGATTTCATTCAGAATGGATAATGTTGCTTTTGTTGTTCTTTTTATTGTTAAATGTCGTTCGACATCCCACAATTATAATGATTTAAGCAATCCCAGCATATTACTCCCCTCCCTGCGGGGGAGGGGCCGGGGGTGGGGCTTTGTGGGGATTGGCTTTTGTGGGGCTTCCTATTTAGAACACGAAAGTTCTGATGAAGTAGTAGCTGATGATACCGGCGAGATAGCCCACGAAAGCAATCCATGTTATCTTCTTCATGTACCATCCGAAGGTAATCTTCTCCAGACCCATTACCACAACGCCTGCTGCGCTGCCTACGATGAGCATTGAGCCGCCCACGCCGGCACAGTAAGCCAGCAACTGCCAGAAGATGCCGTCAACCGCCATGTCGCCGGTAGCAGCAACGGGATACATACCCATGCAGCCTGCCACGAGCGGAACATTGTCAACGATGCTCGACAGAACGCCGATGATACCAGTCACGAGATAGTGGTTGCCGTCGAATACGGTGTTCAGTCCTTCGCCAAGGGCAGCCAGAACGCCAACTTCAGAGAGGCAGGCTACAGCCATGAGAATGCCGAGGAAGAAGAGGATGGTCGACATATCAACACGCGAAAGCAGGTTGCTCACACGCTTCTGGGTTCCCTCGTCGTCGTGTCCGCGGTGCAAGTGACGATAGAACACCTCAGTAGTAGTCCACAAAACGCCAAGTACGAGCAATATACCTACGAACGGAGGCAGGTGGGTGATGCTCTTGAATATAGGCACAAACATCAGTCCGCCTACACCGATAACGAATACTGCCTTGCGCTGAGTGTCGGTGAAGTCGCCTACCGAATCGTTGCCTCCAGCCTTTGCCTCAGGCATATGCAGTTCGCCCTTAAGATGATATTGCAGGATGAATGCAGGTATAATCATCGAGATGAGCGACGGAACGACAATCTCCATGATAACTCCGGCTGCCGTAATCAGGCCCTTGTTCCACAGCATGATAGTGGTGACGTCGCCGATGGGCGAGAATGCGCCGCCCGAGTTAGCTGCAATAATCACGAGCGAGGCGTATATCAGACGGTCTTGCTTGTCTGCCACGAGCTTGCGCAGAATCATGATCATCACGATACTTGTGGTGAGGTTGTCGAGAATAGCCGACAGGATGAATGTCATGAAAGCGATACGCCACAGCAATGCGCGCTTCGAGTGGGTCTTCATCACTCCGCGCACCCAGTTGAAGCCACCGTTCTGGTCGACAATCTCAACAATTGTCATGGCACCCATAAGGAAGAACAGTGTAGTCGAGGTGTCGCCGAGGTGCTCCTGAATGATGGTAGTCACCTTCTCGGCCATTCCGGCTATGCCGCCCGTGTAGTCTGGGTGCATAAGGTTGAGATACTGCAGCGGATCGAACATGTAGAGCGTCCAGCACACAACGAACATAAGCAGCGCAACAGCGGCTTTGTTCACTTTAGTCAAGCTTTCGGTGGCGATGCATGTGTATCCCAGTACGAAGGCTACGACGATTGCAAGAGTTAAAGCTGTCATAGATTTTGTTGTCTTTGTTTTTTGTAATTATGTTATTTCGGTTAACGGCGTGTCAGCAGAAATAGTTCTGCTGACACGCCGTTACAAAATTATACAAAAAACCTCAAACAAAAGTATTTGTAGTATAATATTAATGCGATTTTTAAAAGTCTTGGTGTCACATTGCCAAAACATTGCAAATGTTGTCCTTTATAGTGGATATTCGTCGAATGCATACAGCACTGTCGACAGATAGCGTTCGCCCGTGTCGGGCAATAGCGTTACGATTCGCTTGCCGCGGTTTTCGGGTCGCAGAGCCAGTTGGGTGGCTCCGAACACAGCCGCTCCCGAACTGATGCCCACGAGCAATCCCTCCTCAGCGGCAAGCTGTCGGCCAGTGCGAATGGCGTCGTCGTTGCTCACGGTGAGCACTTCGTCTACGATGTCGGCGTCGTATGTCTTGGGCACGAAGCCTGCTCCTATGCCCTGGATCTTGTGCGGTCCGCTGTTGCCTCCGCTCAGTACGGGCGACGATGCCGGCTCTACAGCCACTATTTTGACATTGGGATTATGCTCCTTCAGTCGTCTGCCGATGCCCGACAGCGTTCCGCCGGTGCCCACACCAGCCACGAATATGTCCACATTGCCTTCAGTCTGCTCCCATATCTCCACGCCCGTAGTGTTGTAGTGAGCCTGCGGGTTGGCTGGGTTTTCAAACTGCTGCAGTATGATGCTGCCCGGAGTAGCGTCGCGCAGTTCTTCGGCAGCCAGTATGGCGCCCGCCATTCCTTGCTTGCCCGGCGTTAGTTTTACGGTAGCGCCGTAAGCTTTCACAAGGTTACGGCGCTCCACACTCATAGTTTCGGGCATTGTCAGAATGAGCTTATATCCCTTCACGGCCGACACCAGTGCCAGTCCGACACCGGTATTGCCGCTTGTAGGTTCTATGATTGTGGCTCCGGGCTTGAGCAGTCCTTTCCGTTCGTCATCCTCGATCATGGCCAAAGCCACGCGGTCCTTGACGCTTCCGCCCGGATTGAAATATTCCACTTTGGCTAATATCGCCGTTTCAATGCCGCGTTTGGCCGAGTAGGTGCCAAGTTCGAGCAACGGTGTCTTGCCGATAAGGTCGGTCAGCTTTTTTGCAATCATAGTTTTTCTCTGTTTTGTTTGTTGTTGTGGTTAACTGGTTGGGTTGTGTCGCGCGCCTGCTTAAATGGCGTCGAACGCCTGCTGCAGGTCGTCGATGATGTCGTCGATGTGCTCGGTGCCTATGCTCAGACGTATGGTCGAGGGTGTGATGTGCTGCTGTGCCAGCTCCTCGGGCGACATCTGCGAGTGGGTTGTTGTAGCCGGGTGTATGGCGAGGCTCTTTACGTCGGCCACATTGGCAAGAAGTGAGAATATCTTGAGGTGGTCGATAAACTTCCATGCGGCTTCCTGACCACCCTTTATCTCAAATGTGAATATCGAACCGCCACCGTTGGGGAAGTACTTCTCGTACAGCTCGTGGTCGGGGTGAGTAGGCAGCGACGGATGATTCACCTTCTCCACCTTTGGGTTCTCAGCCAGATACTTCACCACCTTGAGCGCATTCTCTACGTGACGCTCTACGCGCAGCGACAGAGTTTCGAGTCCTTGCAGCAGAATCCATGCGTTGAACGGTGAGATTGTAGCACCAGTGTCGCGCAGTATGACGGCGCGAATGCGGGTCACGAAAGCAGCCTTGCCAGCTACGTCGGCAAATATGGCACCGTGATAGCTTGGGTCGGGCTTGGCGAGTGTAGGATATTTGTCGGCATTGGCTTTCCAGTCGAATGTGCCGCCGTCTACGATTACGCCTCCCAGACTCGAACCGTGTCCGCCTATGAACTTAGTGGCTGAGTGTACCACAACGTCGGCTCCGTGTTCAATCGGACGTATAATATAAGGTGTGCCGAAGGTGTTGTCTACGATGAACGGTATGTTATGGCGGTGGGCTACGGCTGCCACTGCCTCAAGATTTGTCACGTCGGAGTTGGGATTGCCGAATGTCTCGGCATAAACCACCTTGGTGTTGGGCTGAATGGCAGCCTCCAGTGCTTCAAGGTCGTTGACGTTGACGATGGTGTTGCTGATGCCCTGTGTGGTCAGCGTGTGTGTGATGAGATTGAACGAACCACCATACAGATTGTCGGCAGCTACGATATGGTCGCCCACTTGCAGTATGTTCTGCAGAGCGTAGGTCACGGCTGCGGCTCCTGATGCCACTGCCAGTCCTGCCACACCGCCCTCAAGGGCTGCCACACGGTCTTCGAATACACCCTGTGTGGAGTTGGTCAGTCGGCCGTAGATGTTGCCGGCGTCGCGCAGTCCGAATCGGTCGGCAGCGTGCTGCGAGTTGCGGAATACGTACGATGTGGTCTGGTAGATAGGCACGGCACGTGCGTCGGTAGCTGGATCCGGATTTTCCTGTCCTACGTGCAATTGGAGTGTTTCGAAGTGAAGTTTCTTGTTGCTCATGGTGTTTGCCCTTTCTTTAAAAATGTGTTTTTACTAATATGAAGATTATGAAGCAAGTCATGTTTGTTGACTTCTTGTTTTCATGGTTGCAAAGTTACGGCAAAACTGTCTGCCATACAATAGCACAAATTGGTTATATGGCATACCACAAATATGGTATATTGGGCTAAAATGTATAAATATGAAGTTTTAAGACATAAAAAAGCAACAAAAACAATACTTTTGACATTGGAAAGTGTCAAAAATATTGTTTTTGTTGCTATATCTTATTCTTGTTATGCTGTTCTGCGAACAGTTACTTTATTTTCTGTTCGGGCAACATCTGTCGTGTGGTCAGCACCTGACGTTTTGAGATTACGCCGTCGGCATATTCCTTGGGCGACATGCCTCGGTTGTTCTTGAAGCAGCGGTTGAAGTAGGGCACATCGTTGAATCCTACCATATAGCACACCTCAGTAACGTTGAAGTTGCCCTGGCGCAGCAGGCTGCACGCGCGGTCTACACGCAGCTTGTTGAGATATGTGATGTATGTCTGGCCCGTAGCCTTCTTGAAGAAGGTGCAGAACGACGAGCGGTTCATGCCCACGTGCTCGGCTATCATGTCGATTGTGACAGTGCGGGCGAAGTTCTGCTGCGAGAATTCCTTTATTTTGTTGATACGCTCCGATGTACGGTCTGTCTCAGGGGTGCGTCCCACAACGACAGCGTCGCGCTCGCTCTTTGATATCAGCAGGAGCAGACGGAACATGTAGGGTAGCAGTTCTGTGCGCTGTTCACGTGCCATCTTGTGCAGCATGTCGGCTATCAAGACTGTGGTGTTGGGGTCGAATGAGATTACTGTAGCAATCGACTTCAACTGGTCGAGACGCTCGGTGAGTTCGGGGAATGCGCTTGTGCAGCGGTCTATGAACTCTGTTCGGAATGTGATTGTGTAGTGTCCGATGAGTCCGTCAGCGTCGGTGTAATTGTCGTCGAACTTCCAGCTGTGGGGTATATGTGGCGGAATGAACGCAAGGTCGCCTTCGGCGAAATCCGTTATGGTATCGCCCATTATGCGCTTGCCTTTGCCGCAAGTTACATACGTCAGTTCCCATGTGTCCTGCTTGTGCAGTGGAAGCTGTTCGGCAGGCTTCATTCTTTTGTAATCAAAGTTATACAAGTCCATATTTGATTATTATAAAAATTTCTGGTTGTTTATTGTCGACATTTGTCGTGCTATTGTCTTATGCTTGATTTAGGGATGTTTTCTACAATGCAAATTTACGATTATAAATTGGTATATGCTTGATTTTAACATTTAATATACATGCGATTCAACATATTTTATGTAAAATACGTGCTGCTTTTGACGTTTTGTAAACCGTATATTGCAAAATGTTGACTCCTATCGTATTTCTTATGTCACTCAGATTGGTTGCGACATATTGTTAATTTGTGGCGAATAACACCCTATTGTTATTCTGTTGCTTTTTCAGTATTGATATCGTGGCGCGATTTCGACTTTATCACAAGCCATACACCGCTGAAAACCAGAGCCACTGCCAGTGCCTGTTTCCATGTAAACACGCACATTCCGGCTGCCAGACTCACCGATACAGCCACTACGGGCTGCATATAATTGTAAATGCTTACTACCGTCGGGCGCAGTGTCTTCTGTGCTGTCTGCATGAGCAGATAAGCCACGTATGTTCCGAAGAACACCACGAATGCCGTGCCTGCCCACGCTCCGGGCGTGACGAGGCTCCAGTCGGTTTGCACAGCGTGCGGAAGCATAAATGGAGAAAGCAACACTGCTGCCCATGTGAACATCCATTTGCTCACGGTGATGGGCGAATAGCGGCGCAGAAAGTCGCGATACAGCGCCAGGTATAGTGCAAACGACAGTTGGGCGAAGATACACAGCAGGTCGCCGCGTATGTCGCCGATGCGCGAATCGTGTGCCGCGGCGCTTGACATAATCAGTATCAGTGCGCCCGAGCAGCCTATGCCCACGCCAAGGGCTTTCTTGCCGGTGATGGGTTCCTTAAGTATCAGTGCCGAGAGTATCATGGCGAATATAGGCAGCGACGTTGTCACGATGCTGGCATTTGAAGGAGTGGTGATGCTGAGTCCGATGGTGAAGCAGCATTGGTTGCCCACCAGTCCCAGCAGTCCGGCACCGCTCATTGCCAATATGTCGCGCCAAGGCATGTGCTCGTGTTTGCAGAAAAGCGAAGTAATCCAGAACAACAGTGCTCCTCCTGCCGCTCGCATAAACACAAGGTTTATGTTGTCAATGCCGTGTTGCATGGCATCCTTGCCAATGGGCGACATAAGTCCCCACATGACGCAAGCCATGAATATGCATAAGTGTGCAATTAGAGGTCGTTTGTTATCCATTTATACTGTTTTTTTGCCTTTTATGTTATCTTTTTTGCCAAATACGGGTGCAAAGATATAAAATTATCGTTTTATACGAATACATTATATCATTTTATTTCATATATTTGTAACATGAATACACACCTTAAATATGTACGTAAATGAAATATGCCGAATACATTAAGCAGATAGAGATTGACTCGTTGTGGAGTGGCAAGCGCCACGTTGTGTGGAATCTCGACCGCCAGGTGAACATCCTGAGCGGCATAAATGGTGTGGGCAAGAGCACCATATTAAATAAGGTGGTGAAGGGACTTTCGGCAGGTGGCGAGTTTCCGAGCCACATGCTCAAGGGCGTCAGGCTGAAGGTGCAGCCCGACGATGCCAAGTGGATACGCTACGACGTTATACGTTCGTTCGACCGTCCGCTGTGGAATCTTGATGCTGTCAGCAAGCTCAACACTTCGCTGAGCGATCTTGCCACCGAACTCGACATGCAGCTCTTCTTCCTGCAGCGCAAGTATCTCGACTATCAGGTCAACATCGGCAACCGCATCATTGCGTGTCTGCAAGACGGACGTCCCGATGCCGCCCTTGAAGCGCAGCGCATCTCGGCTCCGAAGAAGACATTCCAGGACCTCATCGACGACCTCTTCTCGGAGACGGGCAAGACCATCATACGCACCGAGAACGAGATACGTTTCTCGCAGATTGGCGAGGTTTTGAGTCCGTATCAGCTCTCGAGCGGCGAGAAACAGATGCTTGTCATACTGCTTACGGTGCTCGTTGAGGACCAGTTGCCCTACGTTCTGTTTATGGACGAACCCGAAGTGAGCCTCCATGTCGACTGGCAGCAGCGGCTCATCGACCTCATCCTCACGCTCAATCCTAACGTTCAGATAATTCTTACCACCCATTCGCCAGCCGTGATAATGAACGGATGGGCTGACAGGGTTACCGAAGTGAGCGACATTACGGACTGAGAGACGCTGAAGTGAATTTTGAATTTTGAATTTTGAGTTTTGAATTATCGGCAAAGCCGATTTTTAATTATTCAATTTTGAATTGACAATTCATAAATCATCAATTCTAAATCGCAGGCGTAGCCGAGAATAATTCAAAATTCAAAACTCAAAATTCAAAACTCATAATCGCAGGCGGCAGCCGAGAATAATTCAAAATTCAAAACTCAAAATTCAAAACTCAATTTATGGCCAAACGTTTGCGCGACAGTATAACGTCGCAATATGTAGAGGCGGCAAACCGCCTTAGCTCGCGTCAGGCGCGCCGTCGCATCGTGGCTTATGTCGAGAGCTACGACGACATATTCTTCTGGCGGTCGGTGCTTTCGCGTTTCGAGAACTCCGAACGTTACTTCGAGGTGATGCTGCCGTCGCGTCTCGACCACCTGGAACGAGGCAAGAAGGCTGCCATTATGAGTCTTATTGCAGCCGGAGGGGTAGGGCGTGACATGATAGCGTGCGTCGATGCCGACTACGACTACCTCGAACAGGGCGCAAGCGGGTCGTCGAAGACTATCCTCGACAATCCTTACATATTCCATTCTTACGCCTACGCCATCGAGAACATGCAGTGTTATGCTCCGTCGTTGCACGCCGTGTGTGTGGCAGTGGCGCTCAACGACCGCCAGACGTTCGACTTTGAGGCTTTCTTGCGCGATTTCTCCACCGCCATCTTCCCGCTCTTCGTGTGGAATATATGGTCGTATCGCACCGGTGCAACGCCACGCTTTGCCATCAGCGACTTCCTTCACATCATCGAGATGGGCAACATTTCGCCCGAAAACAGTCAGCAGGCGCTTGCCAATCTGCGCCGTCGCGTGGGACATAAGATGCAGATGCTGCAACGTCAACATCCCGGTGCGCGCGAGAGCTACGCTGCCGTCAAGGACGACCTTCGCCGACTTGGTGTGCGCCCCGACATGACATATATGTACATCCAGGGCCATCATCTGTTTGACAAGATTGTGGTGCCGCTCGTAAGGAAGGTGTGCAATCAGCTGATACGCGAACGCGAGCGCGAGATTTCAGTTCAAAGTGTTCACGCCACCCAGCAGCGCAACGAGTTGTCGTGCTACTCGTCGAGTGTGGGCGATGCCGAATTTGTGTTGCGCCGCAACGTAGGCTATGTGTCGTCGCCGCAATATCAGAGCATAGTGGAAGACCTTCAGCGGTATCTGGAAGGAGAAAGTGCTGAGCCTTCAGTTGATAGTTGAAAGTTATTTTAGTTGATAATTGAGAGTTTAGAGTTGAGAGTTATGATTACCTTATAGCTTAGATAGTTATCAACTATAACATATCATAACTCTCAACTCTCAACTCTCAACTCTCAACTCTCAATTTTCCACCTCTCAATTCTCAACTTTCAACAATAAAAAAAAGGATTTTGCTACGCGATTGCGTGCAAAATCCTTTTTTATCTCTTTTCGAGTTAGGTATCCGTACGGATTAAGCATTGGTTGTGTTAACGCGACGCTCAGCGATACGAGCCTTCTTGCCAGTAAGGTTGCGGAGGTAGTAGAGCTTAGCGCGACGTACCTTACCATGCTTGTTGACCTCGATGCTCTCGATGTTCGGTGACTCAATCGGGAAGATACGCTCTACACCAACAGTACCAGACATCTTGCGAACGGTGAAGCGCTTCTTGTCACCGTGGCCAGAAATCTTGATAACTACACCACGATAGAGCTGGATACGCTCCTTTGTACCCTCGATAATTTTGTAAGCGACTGTGATAGTGTCACCTGAACGGAACTCAGGGAACTTCTTGCCGGTTGCAAATGCTTCTTCAGCAACTTTAATTAAATCCATTGTTAATTTGATAATTAAATTTGTTTTATCGTTCTCGCGCAACATAATGGGCAACTCTTCTTCCCGTCATCGGTTACGCCGAAAAGCGGGTGCAAAGTTACGACTTTTTTCGCTAACGCACAAGCATTTACAAGAAAAGACATCCCGAAAAACATATTTTTAGACTTTTACACGTTCTGTCATAAAACATTTTTGTATTTTTGCATATACTTATGCAGTTAAAAAAGATAATAAACGACTCTCTTAAGGTGGCACTCTCGCTGCTGCTTGGCGGACTGATACTCTACTGGATGTATCGCGACTTCGACTTCCGTCAGGTAGAGCATGTTCTGCTGCACGAAATGAACTGGACGTGGATGTTGCTTTCATTCCCGTTCGGCATCTTGGCGCAGGCTTTTCGTGGTTGGCGATGGCATCTCACGCTCGAACCCGTAGGCGAACATCCGCGCACGTCCACCAGTGTCTACTCCATATTCCTCTCCTATGCCGTCAGCCTTGTAGTGCCGCGTATAGGCGAGTTTGCCCGTTGCGGTGTGTTGCGCCGCTACGACGGAGTGTCGTTTCCCAAGGCTTTGGGCACGGTGGTGGTGGAGCGTGCCATCGATTCGGCATTGGTCATGTGCATAGCCCTTGTCACCATGCTGTGCCAATTCAGCGTGTTCAACACCTTCTTCGACCGCACTGGCACCAACATCGGCGCCCTGCTGGCAGGATTCTCTACCACCGGCTACATCGTCACAGCCATTTGCGGACTTGCAGTATGCCTTCTGGCGTGGTACATCATGCGTCGGTTTGCCATATATAATAAGGTGAAGGCTACGGTGCAGGGCATCTGGCAAGGCATCATGTCGATACGTAGCGTGAAGTGTCCCGTGCGCTTCGTCGTGTACACTCTCGCTATATGGGCGTGCTATTTCCTGCACTATTACCTCACGTTCTTCTGCTTCGACTCCACGTCCGGACTGGGCGTGTCGTGCGCAATGGTGACGTTCATCGTGGGCAGCATAGCCGTTATCGTTCCTACCCCCAATGGAGCCGGACCGTGGCATTTCGCCGTCAAGACCATGCTGTTGCTATATGGCATAGGCGAGACCGATGCTCTCAACTTCGTGCTCATCGTCCACAGCGTGCAAACGCTGCTCGTGGTGGCAATGGGCGTATGGGCGTGGGTGGCACTCTCGTTCACCCGCAAGCAGCCGAGCCTGCAGTAAATAAGAAAGTAATAATCACAAATACTACTATTATTTAATCACTAATAAACACAATTATTATGAGTGAAATCAAAAACCTAAACCCCGAATGTATTTGGCGCAACTTTGACGCACTGACACAGGTGCCGCGCCCGTCTGGACATCTTGAAAAAGTACAGCACATGCTGCTTGAGTTTGCCGCACGCGTAGGCGTTGAGGCATTCAAGGACGCTGCTGGCAATATAGTGATGCGCAAGCCCGCATCTCCCGGAATGGAAAATCGCAAGGGTATCATCCTTCAGGCTCACATGGACATGGTACCGCAGAAGAGCAATGACAGCAACCACAACTTCGAGACCGACCCGATTCAGACATACATTGACGGCGAATGGGTTAAGGCAAAGGGCACTACTCTCGGTGCCGACAACGGTATCGGCGTAGCTGCCATCATGTCTGTTATGGAGGACAAAACTCTCGTACACGGACCCGTTGAGGGACTCATCACTGCCGACGAAGAGACCGGTATGTTCGGTGCCAACGACCTGCCCGAGGGCGAACTCAACGGCGATATCCTGCTCAATCTCGACTCTGAGACATGGGGCAAGTTCGTTATCGGTTCGGCTGGTGGTGTCGACATCACAGCCACACTCGACTATAAGGAGGTAGAGACCGACAAGGAAGACGCAGCCGTTAAGGTCGTTATCAAGGGACTGAAGGGCGGACACTCAGGATTGGAGATTAACGAGGGACGCGGCAATGCCAACAAGCTCATGGCTCGCTTCGTACATGAGGCCATCGCCGAGTACGGTGCACGTCTCGCTACATGGCACGGCGGCAACATGCGCAATGCCATCCCGTTCGAGTGCTCTACAGTGCTCACACTGCCTAAGGAGAACGTTGAGGCTCTGAAGGAAGACGTAGCCGAGTGGTGCGCTCTGTTCAACAACGAGTATCGCACAATCGAGGAGAACATCCAGTTCTTTGCCGAGGACGTTGAGGCTCCTGCCACTCAGGTGCCCGAGGAGATTCAGGACAACCTGCTCGATGCCATCTACGGTTGCCACAACGGTGTGCTCCGCATGATTCCGGTGTTCCCGTCGGTAGTAGAGACATCGTCAAACCTCGCCATCATCGACATCGAGGGCGGCCACGCTTACTTCAAGCTGCTCGCACGTTCGTCAAGAGAGAGCATGCGCGACTATATTGCAGCCACTCTTGAGTCGACATTCTCGATGGCAGGCATGAAGGTAGTGATGAGCGGCGAGTACGGCGGTTGGGACCCCAACACCGACAGCGAGATACTCCATCTGCTCGAAAAGAACTATCGCGAGCTGTTCAATGAGGAGGCAATCGAGCAGGTCGACCACGCCGGATTGGAGTGCTCGGTCATCCTTGGCAAGTATCCTCACCTCGACGTTGTGTCGCTCGGCCCCACAATGCGTTCGCCGCACACCACAACTGAGCGTTGCCTCATCTCTACAGTGGCTCCATTCTGGGAACTGCTTAAGAAGACAATGGCAGAAGCTCCAGTGAAATAAACAGACAGAAGTTTCGCAAGTTAGTTTCAGACTTGCGAAACTTTTTTTCGTATTATCGCTGCTTTCAATGTACCAACTTTAGACTGTAGCAATACAATATTTGCATTTTTAATCGCTCAAAACTGCGAGCTGAACGCACAAGAAAATCTTTGGCTCGAAATTCGTGAGTTTTGCGTGTGCAGCGATATGTTGTTGATACATAAAGGGTTATAAGGATTGCGGTTCGAGCGTGCAATTGTCACAATTCACAAGAAGCTTCATTTTATTATAAAAGGAGTCCTTTTGCTCCCCAACTGTAGTCCTTTTGCTCTCCAACTGTAGCCCTTTTGCCTTGCAAAAGTAGTCTATTTGAATGCAAAGAAGCTCTGAACCAATAAAAAAATGAACGATTTGGGTTGCAAAACCTCAGAAAACGCCGTTGCAAATCTCCAGAATCGATTTTTGTTTTGTAACACTTTTTTACTGCCTGTACGATATTTGCATGCACAAACTCAAAGCCAAGCCTTGCTGTCATTGGAATGAGGTGAGAGACTACTATCAGAAGCGTTTGGCAGGTATGTAATATCCCTACAAATGCGTAATATCAACAAAACGGGCTAATAATCTAATTTTTAGTTATTTTAATATGGTATATCAGCGGTTTTTGCTAACTTTGCAAATTAAACAAAGTAAATAGTAAAAGTATATGGCTGGAACAAAAAAAATCAAGACTGCGCTTATCTCAGTTTTTCATAAGGACGGTCTCGACGAGCTGTTGAAGAAGCTCAACGAGGAAGGTGTTAAATTCCTCTCTACAGGTGGTACACAGGCTTTCATCGAGTCGCTTGGCTACGAGTGTCAGGCCGTTGAGAGTGTTACATCTTATCCTTCAATTCTCGGCGGACGTGTGAAGACTCTGCATCCGCGTATCTTCGGCGGCATCCTGGCTCGTCGCGACAATGAGGGCGACCTTCAGCAGATGGCTGAGTATGCAATTCCCGAGATCGACCTCGTGATTGTAGACCTCTATCCTTTCGAGCAGACTGTAGCAAGCGGCGCAAGCGAAGCCGACATCATTGAGAAGATTGATATAGGCGGTATCTCACTCATCCGTGCCGGAGCCAAGAACTTCAACGATGTAGTAATCGTTCCGAGCAAGGCAGAGTATGGCATGCTCCTCGATATCGTCAACAAGAAGGGTGCTGAGACCGACCTCGCAGAGCGTAAGGTGTTCGCCGAGCACGCTTTCGGCGTAAGCAGCCACTACGATACAGCAATCCACGAGTGGTTTGCAAAGAAGAATTAGGAATTAGGAATTAGGAATTAGGAATTTGTCGGCTTTGCCGATTTGGAATTTTTAAGTTTTGAATTCAGAATTCGCAACTCAGAATTCGTAATTGCCACAGGCAACTAACTCGTAATTCGTAATTCATAATTCATAATTGCCACGAGGCAACTAACTCGTAACTCGTAATTCGTAATTCGAAATTCATATAAATCAAAACTCAAAATTCACTAGATGGGATTTTTTTCATTCGTACAAGAAATAGCGATGGACCTCGGCACCGCCAACACCATCATTATCAGCGATGATAAGATTGTTGTTGACGAGCCTTCGGTAGTGGCGCTCGACCGCCGTACCGACAAGATGATAGCTGTCGGCTCAAAGGCCAAGATGATGTATGAGAAGACTCACGACAACATCCGCACCATACGTCCGCTGCGCGACGGCGTTATCGCCGACTTCACCGCATGCGAGCAGATGATGCGCGGACTCATCAAGATGGTTCACACAGGCAGCCGACTCTTCTCGCCGTCACTGCGTATGGTCATCGGCGTACCTTCAGGCTCTACTGAGGTGGAGCTGCGTGCTGTGCGCGACAGTGCCGAGCATGCCAACGGCCGCGACGTATATCTGATTTTCGAGCCTATGGCAGCAGCCATCGGTATCGGCATCGACGTTGAGGCTCCTGAGGGCAACATGATTGTAGATATAGGTGGCGGTTCTACCGAGATTGCCGTCATCTCACTTGGCGGCATCGTGTCGAACAACTCTATCCGCACCGCAGGCGACGACCTTACAGCCGACATCCAAGAGTATATGTCGCGCCAGCACAACGTGAAGGTTTCGGAGCGTATGGCCGAGCGTATCAAGATACACGTAGGTTCGGCGCTGACCGAACTGGGCGACGAGGCTCCTGAGGACTTCATCGTACACGGACCTAACCGCATCACAGCACTGCCTATGGAGGTGCCGGTATGCTATCAGGAGATAGCACACTGCATCGACAAGACTGTAGCAAAGATTGAGAACGCCGTACTCTCGGCACTCGAGAGCACTCCGCCAGAACTTTATGCCGACATCGTGAAGAACGGTATCTACCTCAGTGGTGGCGGCGCTCTACTTCGCGGACTCGACCGTCGTCTCACCGAGAAGATTAACATTCCGTTCCACATCGCCGAGGATCCGCTCCACAGCGTAGCCAAGGGTGCTGGTGTGGCTCTGAAGAACATCGAACGCTTCTCATTCCTGATGAGATAAAATAGACAAAAGTAAAAAAGTAAAAAAGTAAAAAAGTAAAAAGTGTAGGGCAATGCCCTGCAAATCGGCTTACTATATATATAGGTGCCGGCATTACCTTTTTACTTTTTTACTTTTTTACTCTTTTGCTTTTTTACTTTTACAACAAAATGCGCAACCTATTAGAATTCCTTTCACGTCACAACCACTGGTTTGTCTTCGTGCTGCTTGAGGTGCTGAGCCTCACGTTGCTGTTCAATTACAACAGCTATCAGGGCAGCGTATGGTTCACATCGGCCAACGCCGTCAGCGGCAAGGTGTACGAGTGGAGCTCGGCTGTGACACAATATTTCTCGCTCACCGACGTCAACCGTCAGCTCACCCAGCGCAACGTCTATCTGGAACGCGAAGTGGAGATGCTGGCCGAACAGATACGCAAGACACAGAAGGACACTACCGCTGTGGAGCGTATGCAGCAGAGCGTGATGCGACAGTATAGCACCATACCTGCCAAGGTGGTGAGCTCGTCGCTCGACAAGGCCAACAACCTCATCACTATCGATAAGGGCAGTGCCGACGGTGTGCGCAAGGACATGGGCGTAGTGTGCGGCACGGGCGTTGTGGGCATCGTTTACCTCACGTCCGAACACTACTCGGTAGTGATACCGGTGCTCAACGCTCAGTCGAACATCAGCTGCTCGATACGCGGACGTGGCTACTTCGGCTATCTGCACTGGAACGGAGGCTCGCCCGAATATGCCTATATCGACGACATCCCACGCCATGCCCACTTCAAGCTGGGCGACTATGTGGTGACGTCGGGCTACTCATCGGTGTTCCCCTCGGGAGTAATCGTAGGACGTATCAAGCATGTCTTCAACTCGGCCGACGGTATGGCCTATCGCCTCAAGGTGACGCTGACCACCGACTTCACCCGCTTGCGCGACGTGTGCGTAATCAACGACACCGAGATGGAGAAGAAGATGGAGATACTACAGGCCGCTCAAGACTCGCTCAAGGCACGCCAATAATCATAACGTAATCACCCTCATACAGAAAAATGAATCTTAACACAGTAAGAAACATTATATTCTTCGTCATACTGCTTGTCGTGCAGGCGCTTGTGCTCAACCACATCCACCTGTTCGGCTATGCCACCCCGCTGCTGTATGTCTACTTTCCGCTGACGTTACGCACCGGCACCCCGCGATGGGCGGCGTTGCTGTGGTGCTTCGCCTTGGGTCTGGCGGTCGACGTATTCTCGTCGACACCCGGTGTGGCTTCGGCCTCGATGACCCTAGTCGGACTCATACAGCCCTATATACTCACATTGTTCGCACCGCGCGACAGTGGCGACGACCTGCGTCCGTCGCCCGTCACACTTGGTGTATCAAAATATGTCAATTACACAATCATCTGCGTCTTGATATACTCGCTGGCGTTCTTCAGCCTGGAGGCGTTCAATCTGTACAACTGGACACAGTGGGCTTTGTGCATAGTGAGCAGTGCTGTGCTGACGATAGTGCTGATATTGGTAATTGAAAACTTACGCCGTAAAAGATGAGCAGGTATACTCTCGAAAACCGTCGCTTTGTAATTGGAGGTGTAGCCGTGGCAATTGTCACGGTGTACATAATTCGTCTGTTCACCCTCCAGCTCATGAGCGACGACTACAAGAAAAACGCCGACTCCAACGCCTTCCTCAAGAAGGTGGAGTTTCCGTCGCGCGGTGCCATATACGACCGCAACGGCCAACTGCTCGTATACAACCAGCCTGCCTACGACGTCATGGTAGTGATGAACGAGGCAAAGGGCCGTATCGACACTACCGAATTCTGCAAGGCGCTCGGCATCAGCAAGGAATACTTTGTCAAGCGCATGGACGACATAAAGAACTATGCCAAGAATCCCGGCTACTCGCGATTCACGCAGCAGCTCTTTATGAGCCAGCTCAGCAATGAGGAGTTCAGCAACTTCCGGGAGAAGATGTTCCGATTCCCCGGTTTCTATGTACAGAAGCGCAGCATACGCCAGTATCAGACATCGTGCGGAGCTCATATTCTCGGCGACGTGGCTGAGGTGTCGCCGTCGGACATTGAGGACGACAACTACTATCAGCCCGGCGACTACATCGGCAAGCTTGGTGTTGAGAAATACTACGAGAAGGAACTGCGTGGCGAGAAGGGTGTGCAGATATTGCTGCGCGACGCTCGCGGACGCATCCAGGGCAAGTATATGAACGGAGCCTACGACCGCCAGCCGGTGGCGGGCAAGGACCTCACACTGTCTATCGACCTTAAACTGCAGGCTCTGGGCGAACGCTTGCTCGAAGGCAAGATTGGCAGTATTGTGGCAATCGACCCGCGTACGGGCGAGGTGCTCGCCATGGTGTCGGCACCGAGCTACAACCCTCGCATCATGGTGGGACGCTCGCGCTCCAAAAACCACCGACTGCTGACACGCGACGCATGGAAGCCGTTGCTCAACCGCTCCATTATGGGTATGTATCCGCCGGGTTCTACCTTCAAGACATCGCAGGCGCTGACGTTTATGACCGAGGGCATCGTGTCGCCCGGAACGGCTTTCCCGTGTCACCGTGGCTTCTACTGCCGCGGACTCCATGTAGGTTGCCACTCGCACCCGGCACCTATTGCCCTCGTCGACGCCATATCGACATCGTGCAACGCCTACTTCTGCTGGGGACTCTACTACATGATGGGCAACCGCTCGAAATACAAGAACCCCTACGACGCCATGAACGTATGGCGCGACTATATGGTGAGCATGGGATTCGGCTACAAGCTGGGCATCGACCTGCCGGGCGAGAAGCGTGGCATGATACCTAATGCCGACTACTACGACCGCAACTATCGCGGATCGTGGAACGGACTCACCATCGTGTCTATCTCAATCGGACAGGGTGAGGTGACGCTCACACCGCTGCAGATAGCCAATCTGGGTGCCACGATAGCCAACCGTGGCTACTACTATACGCCTCACGTAGTGCGTAAGGTGCAGGATATGCCGCTCGACACGGCATACGTCAATCGTCATTTTACCAAGGCCAACCGTCGTGCGTACGACTATGTGGTGGCAGGTATGCGCTCGTCGGCAATGAAGGGTACGTGCAGAGCACTCGCCCGACTGCCCTTTGAGGCGTGCGGCAAGACCGGTACGGCGCAGAACCACGGTCGCGACCACTCCGTATTCATGGGCTTCGCCCCGATGAACAATCCTAAGATTGCCGTCGCCGTGTATGTGGAAAACGGCGGATGGGGTGCCGACTACGGTGTGCCTATAGGCGGACTGATGATGGAACAGTATCTCACAGGCAAGCTGTCGGCTGAGGGTGAGGCGATAGCCGAGACCATGCAGCACCGCCGCATCGGCTACGGACCACGATTCCCGGGACAGGAGCGCAGGGCGGCTGAGGCACGCAAGGCTGCAGCCGCCAGAAAGGCAAAGGCTGCAAAGGCCGAAGCGGCGCAACAGGAAAAGCCTGCCGAGGAGAACAAGGCCACTCAATGATAGTTCCAGTAGAATAATTCAAATAGTAAAAAAAAATGAACTTTTTTGCAAGTTCAGTAAAATAAGAATTTAAAGTAGAGTTATGCCAACAACCGACAAACCGCTGAACTTCTGGTCGCAGGTAGACTGGATAACGATAATCCTGTACATCGGACTGATGGTGTTCGGATGGATCAGCATTTGTGGAGCCAGCTATACATACGGCGAGAACGACATCTTCGCCTTGAGCACGCGTTCGGGTATGCAGGTGATATGGATAGGCACCAGTATATGTCTGGGATTTGTCATACTGATGATGGACACGCGCTTCTTCGACACCTTCTCGTATGTGATATACGGAGTGTTGCTGTTGCTGCTGTTTGCCACCATATTCAATCCGCACGACATCAAGGGTTCGCACTCGTGGCTCGTCATAGGCCCGCTCCGATTGCAGCCTGCCGAGTTCGGCAAGTTTGCCACTGCCTTGGCTTTGGCGAAACTGATGAGTTCGTACGGCTTCAACATAGGGCGGTGGAAGGATTTTGCTGCCGTCTGCGCTGTTATCTTCATCCCGATGCTCTGCATTGTGGGCCAGCGCGAGACGGGTTCGGCACTGGTATACCTCACCTTCTTCCTTGTGCTCTATCGCGAGGGCATGCCTGGCAGCATACTGTTTACGGGAGTTGTCATGGTGGTTTACTTCGTCGTGGGCATCAAGTATGAGAGTGTGCTGATGCTCGACACGCCCACGTCGGTGGGCCGCTTCGTTGTGCTGACGCTTGTGCAGATATTCACGGCATGTATGGTCAACGTGTATACCAAGCAGAAGAACCAGACCCGCATTATTCTGGGCTACAGCCTCGGACTTACGGCTCTGGCTATGCTCTTCTCGGTATATGTCATACGATTCGACGTGACATGGGTGCAGCTTGCCTCTTGTCTCGGCATCGCCGTGTATCTGCTGCTCAACGGACTGCGCACCCGACTGCCGCAGTATTTCCTCATTCTGGGATTCGCCGTAGGTTCGGTAGTGTTCTTCTACTCTGCCGACTATGTGCTCAACAATGTCATGGAGCCTCACCAGCGTGTGCGTATCAACGTGCTGCTCGGTCTGGACGAAGACCTTGCAGGAGCTGGATACAATGTGCATCAGAGCGAGATAGCCATCGGTTCGGGCGGACTGAAGGGTAAGGGATTCTTGAACGGAACGCAGACCAAGCTGAAGTTCGTACCCGAGCAAGACACCGACTTCATCTTCTGCACCGTAGGCGAGGAGGAGGGCTTTGTAGGCTCGGCAGGAGTGCTGCTGATGTTTCTGGCGCTCATACTGCGGCTGCTGAAGCTCGCCGAACGACAACCGTTTGCCTTCGGGCGAGTCTACGGCTACTGTGTGGCGTCGGTGTTCCTGTTCCACGTGTTCATCAATGTGGGAATGGTGCTCGGATTGACCCCTGTTATCGGCATTCCGCTGCCGTTCTTCAGTTACGGCGGTTCGTCGCTATGGGGATTCACCATATTGCTCTTCATCTTCTTACGAATCGATGCCGGACGAAACTTCGCCCAGGGCAGAATAGGATAGAGATGGTGGAGAGTTGAGAATTTAGAGTTGAAAGTTTAGTAATAACCAATTTTTATAAAAAAAACTGATTATATACAATGGCAGAATCGAATTTTGTAGACTATGTTAAGATATACTGTCGCTCGGGTAAGGGCGGCCGTGGTTCAATGCACTTGCGCCACGTGAAGTACAACCCCAACGGAGGTCCTGACGGAGGCGACGGCGGACACGGAGGTAGCATATACCTGCGCGGCAACCACAACTACTGGACCCTGCTGCACCTGAAGTTCCAGCGTCACGTCTTCGCTGAACATGGAGGCAACGGCGGTCGTGACAAGTGTCACGGCAAGGATGGCAAGGACATATACATCGACGTGCCTTGCGGCACCGTGGTGTACAACGCCGAGACGGGCAAGTACGTGTGCGACGTGATGCACGACGGACAGGAGGTGCTACTGCTCAAGGGCGGTCGCGGCGGACTGGGCAACTTCCAGTTCCGTTCGGCTACCAACCAGACTCCACGCTATGCGCAGCCGGGTGAGCCTATGGAGGAGATGACCATCATCCTCGAGCTCAAGCTTCTTGCCGACGTCGGTCTGGTAGGTCTGCCCAATGCCGGCAAGTCGACACTGCTCTCTGCCGTGTCGAGCGCACGCCCAAAGATTGCCAACTATCCGTTTACAACGCTCGAGCCGTCGCTTGGCATCGTCGACTATCGCGACCACAAGTCGTTCGTAATGGCTGACATCCCAGGTATTATCGAGGGCGCGAGCGAGGGCAAGGGTCTCGGACTGCGATTCCTGCGCCACATCGAGCGCAACTCGTTGCTGCTCTTTATGGTGCCGGGCGACACCGACGACATCAAGCGCGAGTATGAATTGCTGCTCAACGAGCTGCGCCAGTTCAATCCCGACATGCTCAGCAAGCATCGTGTGCTGGCTGTGACCAAGTGCGACCTGCTCGACGACGAACTCATGGACATGCTGCGCGAGACGCTGCCCGACGACCTGCCCGTGGTGTTCATTTCGTCGGTTACGGGTCTGGGAATACAGCAGCTCAAGGACACATTGTGGAACGAACTCAACTCGGAGAGCAACAAGTTGCAGAGTATAACAGCCGAGGACACTCTCGTACACCGCGATAAGGACATGACACGCTTTGCTGCCGAGATGCAGGCAGAGGGCGAGGACGATATTATCTACATCGACGACGAGGATATCGAGGACGTTGACGACCTCGACGACTTTGAATATGAAGAGGAGGACTACGATGACGCAAAGTAGTCTCACTCCCACATATTATAATATAGCTGACGGCGTAACGGCCTTCTCCACTACCCGCCATGGCGGGGTGGGGCAGGGCGCTTACGCCTCGTTCAATATTAACGAGTGGTGTGGCGACGATGCGCAGCACATCGCTGAGAACCGACAGCTGCTTGCCGATGAACTCGGACTGCCCGCGCAGCACATCATTATGCCGCATCAGACGCATGGCATAGACTCACGCATCATTGCGAAAGAGTTTATCACTCTGCCCGACAACATCAAGGCAATGCTGCTCGAAGGTGTCGATGCCGTGATGACCGACCTGCGTGGCGTGTGCATCGGTGTTAGTACTGCCGACTGCATTCCCGTTTTGCTCTACGACGAGGCTCATCATGCTGTATGCGCAATACATGCCGGATGGCGTGGCACGGTGGCACGAATAGTGCTTAAGGCTATAACCGATATGCGTGCAGCATACCATACCGACCCCACACAGCTCAAGGCCATTATCGGACCGGGCATTTCGGAGCGCAACTTTGAGGTGGGCGACGAGGTGTACAATGCCTTTGCCGAAGCTATGTTCGATATGGATGCCGTGGCACATCGCGAAGTGAAGCGCAACGAAGAAGCTGCCGACCCTAAAGACAAGTTCCAGATGAAGTGGCACATCAATCTGCCACTGTGCAATCAGATGCTTCTGGAGCAGGTAGGCGTGCCAAAGGAGAATATCCAGGACACAGCCATCTGCACGTTCGACAATACCGACGACTATTTCTCGGCACGCCGACTCGGCATCAATTCTGGCCGTATATACAACGGCATATTCCTAAATCCCTGACAACCGATGAAATTATTGAAAATCAAAAATCTGCTATTACTTGCAGCAGTGGTGTTTGCCACCACTGCTGACGCACAATTCAAACAGAAATTCACCGCTGCCGAACAGCAACAGATAAGCATTGCTACACCGGGACTCTTCAGCCGTTCGGATGCCTTCAACGTCGATTTCAGCCTGTTGAAGGCATCAGAATATTCGTTTCCGCTGCCCGTGGGCAAGGCTACTGTACGCAAGAACAACTCTGTAGAGATTGTGACTAAGGACGGCGACGCGGTGAAGGCTATGTTTGACGGAACAGTGCGTCTCTCGCGCAAGCATCCCGAACTGGGCAATGTCATAGTCATACGCCACCGCAACGGATTTGAGACGGTGTATGGCAACAATGCCGAGAACCTTGTTGAGGTGGGCACTAACGTGCGTGCCGGACAGACCATTGCCATAGTCGGACACAAGGACGGCAAGTTCTACTGCGACTTCTCGATAATGGTGAACGGTGCGCGTATCAATCCTTCGGCTATGATCGACGTGCATAGCCATCGTCTGCACCGACAGACATTGCTCTGCGAGAAGAGTGGCGACTACGTGAATGTGAGTGTGTTGGGCGACAAGACCGACATCGAGGAGTCGGCTACCGACATAGAGATGGACGTGTTTGAGAAGTCGTCGACATTCAAGTGGAATCTTGAACAGATGGAGAAGGAGCGTTGGGCTTATCCGTTGCCGGGTGCCAAGGTGATAAGTCCGTACGGAGGCAGGCGCCGCCATGCAGGTGTCGACCTCAAGACCAAGCCCAACGACGAGATTGTGGCTGCCTTCGATGGTGTTGTAACACGCTCGTCGAGCTATTATGGCTATGGCAACTGCATCATCATAAAGCACGCCAACGGTTTGGAGACACTCTATAGCCATCAGTCGAAGAATTTCGTCAAGGTTGGCGACAAAGTAAAGGCAGGTCAGGTGATAGGCCTGACCGGACGCACAGGACGCGCCACAACCGAGCATCTGCACTTTGAGACTCACTTCAAGGGGCGTCGCTTCAATCCTAACCTTATCTTCGACCATACAGCCAACAAACTGCAGCAATCAACTATCACGCTGACAAAGAACGGAGGTATCACGTCGAAGAAGAATTGATAGCTCCGTATTTCGGGTGAAATATCCGTCTTTCGGTTAAAGATAAAAAAAAGGGCGCTCAATTTACG